>NZ_DAHVQP010000018.1:0-7429 GCF_027317685.1 Saccharomonospora sp. | reverse complement strand
CGTGGGTGAAACGAATCCCTTCGGTGGCCAGACGGTCGAGGTTCGGCGTTCGGATCGTTGTGGAGCCGTAGCAGCCGAGATCCGCCCAGCCCAGGTCGTCGGCGAGGATGAAGAGCACGTTCGGGGGAGTCGTCGGACGGCCACGTTCGAGTCCGTCGAAAGCCCGTCGGATTGTCGTGGAGCCGTTCGGCATGGTGCT
Organism: Saccharomonospora sp.; assembly: GCF_027317685.1. Classification (NCBI taxonomy): domain Bacteria; kingdom Bacillati; phylum Actinomycetota; class Actinomycetes; order Pseudonocardiales; family Pseudonocardiaceae; genus Saccharomonospora; species Saccharomonospora sp. Next base: position 7,230 of record NZ_DAHVQP010000018.1, on the reverse strand, counting down.
CTCCTCAGTGGGGATGCCGGTTGTCCGCGGGGACATACCCCTGGGGTGGGGGCACAAACGCGGCGCTCCCACCCCAGGTTCTCGCTCCACAGGGGCCTTACCAGGCCTTCTCAGGCCTTTTCGGCACCCGCTCCGGTGAGGGAACGCACCTCCATCTCCTTGTGCTTGTCCTCCAGGTGTTCCTTCGACAGCACGGTGCCGAGCCAGCCGAGGAAGAACGACACCGGGATCGACACCAGGCCCGGGTTCTGCAACGGGAACCAGTGGAAATCGACGCTTGTGATCATCGAGCTCTCCGTGCCCGAGACGGCGGGGGAGAACACGATCAGAACGAGCGTGACCGCCAGACCGCCGTAGATCGACCACAGCGCGCCGGAGGTGTTGAACCGCTTCCAGAACAGCGAGTACAGGATGGTCGGCAGGTTCGCCGACGCGGCGACCGCGAACGCCAGGGCCACGAGGAACGCCACGTTCTGGTCCTTGGCCAGGATGCCGCCGATGATCGCCACGACCCCGATCACGCAGGCTGTGATGCGTGCGACCTTGACTTCGGTGTTCTTGTTGTCGATCTTGCCCCGCTTGATGACGTTGACGTACACGTCGTGCGCGAACGACGCCGATGCGGTGATCGTCAGGCCCGCCACCACGGCCAGGATCGTCGCGAACGCCACGGCCGCGATGAAACCGAGCAGCAAGGGGCCGCCCAGGGCCTCCGCCAGCAGTGGCGCCGCCGAGTTCTCCCCGCCGGGTGCCTTACTGATCGTGTCGGACCCGACGATGGCCGCCGCGCCGTAGCCGAGCACCAGGGTAAACAGGTAGAACAGGCCGATCAGGGCAATGGCCCAGACCACGGACCTCCGGGCTTCCTTGGCGGTCGGTACGGTGTAGAAGCGCATGAGGACGTGCGGCAGGCCCGCCGTTCCCAGCACGAGCGCGATGCCCAACGACAGGAAGTCGATCTTCGAGGCCTCGCTCACGCCGTACTTCGCGCCCGGGTTCGGCATAGAATCGCCGTCCGGAGACCGTTCGACGGCTGCTCCGAGGAGCTCGGAGAAGTTCAGCCCGTAACGGCCCAGCACCCACACCGTCATCGCGAACGTACCCGCGATGAGCAGAGCGGCCTTGATGATCTGCACCCAGGTCGTGCCCTTCATGCCCCCGACGAGGACGTACAGGATCATGACGACGCCGACCACGCAGATGACGACGGCTTGTCCGAAGTCGCCTTCGATACCCAGCAGCAACGACACGAGCGCGCCCGCGCCGGCCATCTGGGCGAGGAGGTAGAAGAACGACACGGCCATCGTGGACGTCGCCGCTGCGGCCCGCACCGGGCGCTGCCGCATGCGGAAGGCGAGTACGTCACCCATGGTGAACTTGCCCGTGTTGCGGAGCAGTTCCGCGACCAGCAGCAGCGCGACCAACCAGGCGACGAGGAACCCGATCGAGTACAGGAAGCCGTCGTAGCCGTACACGGCGATCGCGCCCGCGATGCCCAGAAACGACGCCGCCGACAGGTAGTCGCCCGCGATGGCGGTGCCGTTCTGCGGCCCGGAGAAGGAGCGGCCCGCCGCGTAGTAGTCCGACGCGGTCTTCGTGTTCCGCGAAGCCCGGAAGACGACGACCAGGGTCACGATGACGAACAGCGCGAAGATGCCGATGTTGAGGAGGGGATTGTTGCCCTCGATGCTTTGGGCGAGGGTGGTCACGACGCACCCCCTTCCATGTCTTCCTTGATCCGGTCGGCGATCGGGTCGAGCTTGCGGTTGGCGTAGCGGATGTAGAGAGCCGTGATCGCGAACGTCGACACGAACTGCAGCAGGCCGAAGATCAGACCGACGTTGATGTTGCCGATGACCTTGATGGACATGAAGTCGTGCGCGTAGTCCGCCACCACGACGTAGGTCAGGTACCAGACAAGGAAGAGCGCGGTCATGGGGAACACGAACCGCCGCAGTCGGCTACGCAGTCGTTGGAAGTCCTCGCTCGCGTGGACCTCCGCCCAGGACTTCGACCCGGGCGGATGGGCCGAAGGTTCGGTGGTACTCACTCCTGACCTCCTTGTCAGTGAACACGTGCGTGTGCGTGGTGCGTCACAGTAAGGAGGAGGACGTACGGGACGTAATCGTCAGCGGACCAATCGGCGTGTGATGCGACGAACGGCTGACGAACGGCGTGCCGACCACGACGAGTGGCCCAGGTCACGGGCCAGTGTCGAGCGGTCCGCGAACGGGGACCGTCGGTGTTCGTGGAGATGCAGTCGCAGCATGGCCGCGGTGGCCCAGAGCTGGGGCCTGCCGAACAGCGACACCACGATCATCGTGGCGAATGCCAGCGGTACCGACCAGGGCGCGGGTTGGACGAGCAGGATCGACACCCAGCCGGGCACCGGAAGGTCGAGGACGCCGAGGGCGAATCCCCCGCAGGAGGCGAGCAGGCCCACGGTCACACCGGCCACGGCACCGGCGGCGGTCAGTCTCGACCACCAGATGCCGAGCACCAGCAGGGGACAGAACGTCGAGGCCGCGACAGCGAACCCCCAGGTCACCAGCGTGCTCGCGTCGAAGGACACGGCGGGCAGCGCCAGTAGCACCACGACGATCGCGGCACCCACCACGGTCATCCGTAGCTGTCGCAGCCCACCGGGTACGAGGTCGTGGGAGATGGCACCGGCGACCACCAGCAGCAGGCCGAGCGAGGTGGCGAGGAAAGCGGCGAACGCGCCCGCGGTGAGCAGACCGGTGAACACACCACCGAGCGGACCCGGATCGACCTGCGCGGGCAGTGCCACCACGGCACTGTCGGTGGCTCCTGACAGGTACAGATGGGGCACCAGTACCCGGCCCAGCATCCCGTAGATGCCGGGGAAGATGTAAAACATCCCCAGCAACGCGACCGTGAGTGCCGCGGTCCTCCTCGCCGCCCTGCCATCGGGGCTGGTGTGGAACCGCATGATGACGTGCGGCAACCCCATGGTGCCGAGCATGGTCGCCAGGAGCATGGCCCACGTCGCCAACAGTGGGTGTTCGGGTGTGCCGAGGTCGAGCAGCGGCCGTTCCCACCCTGGGGCACCGGGAGCGGCGCTGCCCTCCAGTACCGGTGCGGCGCTGCCTTGGGCGAACACGACCGTCGTGCCCGCCGGAACGTTCCACTCGCCCGGTGGGACGTCGGAGATCCCACCGTCATCGTCCACCACCCGCACCCCGTCGGGCACCTCCAGGGCGGCATTGATCCGGAAGGACACCGGCGTCTGGGTCTCGAAGTGCGTGAACTCGACCGGGTGCAGCGCTTCCTGCCGTACCTCCGGGCCGACCTGGGCCACCAGCCACACGGCGGGAACGATGAACAGCGCCAGCTTCAACACGAACTGGAACGCCTGCACGTACGTGGCGGCCCGCATGCCACCGAGTGCGAGCGTGATACTGACGGCGAGTCCGGAGAGGGCGACCCCCACCCAGTACGGTGTGCCGCTCACGATGCTGAGCACCAGCCCGGCCGTGCGGAACTGCGGCACCAGGTACAGCACGCTGATCACCAGCACCACCACGGCGGTGAGCCTGCGCAGAGCCGCCGAGCCGAGGCGGGCTTCGGCGAAGTCCGGCACCGTGAGCGCCCCCGACCTGCGCATGGGAGCCGCCACCAGGGCGAGCATGGCGATGTAGCCCGCGGTGAATCCCACCGGGTACCACAGGGCTCCCACGCCGTCTCGCACCATGAGCCCGGCCACGCCCAGAAACGACGCCGCCGACAGGTATTCGCCGGACACGGCGGCGGAGTTCAGCAGCGGCGACACTCGCCGAGAGGCCACGAGGAAGTCCGAGGTCGTGCGCATCGCCGCGACCCCGAGCAGTCCGATGGCCAGGGTGATGAGCACCACCGGCGCCACAGCGAGCGCGACGATCATCACACGTCCTCGGCGGGGTGGGCGTCCTCGACGGTGTTCTCCTCCCGTTCAACCCGTCGGAGGTGCGAGAACGCGAGCAGCACCATGGCGGGGAACGGCACGACCATGACGGCCAGCCACGACAGCGGGACATCGAACACCCGGGCCCGGTCCAGCGCGGGTAGGACCGCCAACAGGAGGGGCAGCCCGAACACCAGCACGCACGCCGACGTCAACGCCGTCACGGCGTGGCGCCGTTGCCGCCGGTAGAGGGCCACCGCGAGCGGCGCCTCCGCGGGGTCCAGAGTGGTCGGTCGCCACGGTCCCCGGTAGCGGCGACGGGCGTGGGCCAGCCGTGTCTGGGGGCTCGTCACCGTCACCCTGCGTTGGACACTCATCTGCCCGCGGCTCCGTGGTCGGTCCCGCCCCCCGACCTCAGTTCCCCGCGCTGTGCCGCGCGCAGGAGGCGTTCGCGAAGGTGGCGGGCGTGTCGTCGGCTCACGGGGACGTCGCCGAGGTCGGTGTGCGCGAGCAGACCTCCCACGGAATCACTGCGCAGCTCCCGCACGGCGGACAGCGCCACGAGGAATCCCCGGTGGGTGCGGACGAAACCGGCGTCCGCCCAGTACTCCTCCAGACGGGAGATCGGCATGCGCACCAGGTGGACTCCCGAATGTGTGTGCAGCCGTACGTAGTCGCCGTGGGCCTCCACGTAGCGCACGTCCTGGCGGCGTACGTAACGGGTGCGCCCGCCGGACTCCACGGGCAGCGCGGCCAACGCGTCGGGTGCGGGCTGTTGGGCCGGTGCCTTCTCTGCCGTCTCCGTGGAGACCATTCGAGTCACCCTGGCCAACGCGTCGGCGAGCCGTTCGGGACGGACCGGTTTGAGCAGGTAGTCGACGGCGCCGATGCCGAACGCCGCCACCGCATGCTGGTCGTAGGCGGTGACGAACACGATGACGGGCGGCCGGGCCAGCTTCTTCAACAGCGAGGCGAACTCCAACCCGTCGAGGCCGGGCATCGCGATGTCGAGGAACACCGCGTCGAACTCCTCCGACTGCAGCCGTTTGAGCGCTGCCACGGTGTCGCTCGCCGCGGCGACCTCGGCCACCTCGGGGGCTTCTCGCAGCATTCCGCACAGGTCGTCCAGCGCGGCGGGCACGTCGTCGACGGCCAGCACTCGCAGTGCCGCGTGGGTTCCTCCAGTCACGGCATCACTCCCGGCTGAAATCGCGGTACTCGCACGATCACCCGTGTGCCTTCGTCCTCTGCGGTCTCCAGGACGAGGCCGAACCACGGTCCGTACACGTTACGCAGCCTTCGGTCGACATTGCCCAGGCCCATGCTCGTGGACTGTCCCTCGCCGGCGAGGAGACGTTCGGCCTTGGCCGGGTCCATGCCGACTCCGTCGTCCTCCACGCTGATCACGCAGTCGGTGCCCTCGGCCTCGCCCAGCACGGTGACCGTGCCTCCTTCGGGTCGGTGTTCGATGCCGTGCCGCACCGCGTTCTCCACGATGGGCTGCAACACCAGGTACGGGATGGACACGGGCAGGACCTCGGGGGCGACCCGTACCTGAACCCGCAGGCGGTCGCCCAGGACGGCGCGTTGCAGCGCCAGGTAGGTCTCGATGGCGTGGAACTCGTCGGCGACCGTGGTGTATTCGCCGTGACTGGCCAGGCTGTAGCGGATGTAGTCGGCGAAATCGAGCATGAGCTCGCGGGAACGGTCGGGGTCGGGGCGCACCAGGCCCGCGATGACCGTCAGGGCGTTGTAGACGAAGTGGGGTGAGATCTCCGCCCGTAGAGCCCGTAGCTCGGCCTCGGCCGCTTCCTCGGCGGACGCTTCGAGCCGACCTCGTTCGAGTGCGGTCTCACCCAGGGTCGCCACTTCGCGTAGCGCGGTCATCCTGGCGGTGCCCGCGACGACGAGAACACCGGCCAGCTCGTCGTGCACGATGAGGGGCAACGACACGACCTCGGCGCGTTTGCATCGGTTCTCGGTGTGCAGCACGTGCTCGACCATCGCGGGCACGTCGGCCTCGGGAGGCATCGTTCCCGCGGTCACGAGTTCGCCGGAGAGGTCGGCGAGTCCGACGGCGTCGGCGGCGAGCAACCGGCGGATACCGCGTGCGGCGGAGCGGACTCGCGGCCCGGACAGGCCGTCGACGAGGTCTTCCGCCACGTTCCGGGCGAGCTCCAGGGTGGGGCCGGGATCGCGTAGGCGGCGGGACCACGGGACCCACGGGTTCCGTGGCGCCCTTTGAGTCCGGGACGGACTCCGGGCCGTCGTGTGTCCGGCAGGCATAGACATGTAGCTCCCAGTGACGTCGACGGTAGAGGGAATCTAACGGTGTCCCCTGTTCGCGGGAAGAGGTAACCGTGGGTGATTTGGGGGATACGGGCGAGTTCGCGGCCGTCGACACCGTCCCCTCGCGGGGCCTGGATGGCTGTGAGGTGGAATGCGCGTCGAGCGCTCGCGAACGTCTCGGCGGACGTGGACCGCCCGGTCCGGCAAGTAAGGTGCCCGCTGTTGTGCCGGAATGCACCCGATTGGGAGGATTGACGATCCCCGTATGAGCACCGCACCCCCCACGAGGACCAAGCTGTTCGACCGCTCGCGCGGATGGAATCGTCTGGCGGACATCCTGCGACAGGAGACCGTCGGTGGGATGTTGCTGCTGGTCGGCGCCGTCGTGGCGCTCGTCTGGGCCAACTCGCCGTGGTCGGAGACCTATACCTCGGTGAGCGATTTCACATTCGGGCCGGAGGCGCTCCACCTGAACCTCTCGGTGGCGCAGTGGGCGTCCGACGGTCTGCTGGTGCTCTTCTTCTACGTGGTCGGGCTGGAGCTCAAACGCGAGTTCGTGGTCGGTGACCTGCGCGACCCTCGCAAGGCGGCGTTGCCGATCGTCGCGGCGTTCGGGGGTGTCCTCGTTCCCGCCCTCATCTATGTGCTGGTCAACCTCGGAGACCCGACCGCGCTGCGGGGTTGGGCCATCCCCACTGCCACCGACATCGCGTTCGCCGTCGCCGTCCTCGCGGTGCTCGGACGTTTCCTGCCGTCGGCGTTGCGGATGTTCCTGCTGACGCTGGCGGTCGTCGACGACCTCATCGCCATCTGCATCATCGCGCTGTTCTACACCGAGGAACTCTCACTCGTCCCCCTGCTGCTGGCCTTGGTCCCGCTGGGACTGTTCACCCTGCTGGTGCAGCGGCGGGTGCGGGCGTGGTGGCTGCTCGTCCCCCTGGCGCTGGCCACCTGGGGACTGATCCACGCGTCGGGCATCCACGCCACGGTCGCCGGTGTCCTGCTGGGCTTCGCCGTGCCCGCGATGCGGCGGGAGG
>NZ_DAHVQP010000009.1:0-1568 GCF_027317685.1 Saccharomonospora sp. | reverse complement strand
GAGCGCGGCGAGGCCGTCCCGCAACGGTGAGGGCCACGTCCTGCGCGACTGGCCGGGAACGTTCGGCAGCAGCGCGAGGTGACGGGCTCCACCGAGGACGGTCTGGGCGGCCAGCACCGTGTCCTTGCCGGCGGTGTCGAGACTGTCCCAGCCGTCCGCGCCGAGCCCTACGACCGTCACGTCTTTCGCCACGATCGTCGAATCTACCGGCACGGAGAAGCTGACGAACACGCCGTGGTGGGTGTTGTCACTGCGAGGCGTCGGCGATACTCCACTATGTGGAAGCACACAGAGGACGGACGGCGCGGTTGCTCGTCGCCGGGACGACGTCCGATGCGGGCAAGACCCTCGTGGCCACGGGGCTGTGCCGGGCGTTCGCGCGGCGTGGGTTAAAGGTCGCCCCGTTCAAGGCGCAGAACATGTCGAACAATTCGATGGTCTGCGCCGACGGCACCGAGATCGGACGGGCCCAATGGGTCCAGGCGCTCGCCGCAGGGGTCGAACCGGAGGCCGCGATGAACCCCGTACTGCTCAAGCCGGGCGGCGACCGACGCAGTCATGTCGTCGTGCTGGGCCGAGCGGCGGGGGAGCTCGGTTCGGCGGAATTCCCCGAAGGGCGCGCGCATCTCGCCGACGCTGCGTACGCCGCGTACCGCGACCTGTCCTCTCGCTTCGATCTCGTCGTCTGTGAGGGCGCGGGCAGCCCCACCGAGATCAACCTGCGAGCGGGGGACTACGTGAACATGGGGCTGGCTCGGCACGACGACATCCCCACCGTGGTCGTCGGCGACATCGACCGCGGTGGCGTGTTCGCCGCATTCTACGGCACCGTGGCATTGCTGGAGCCCGAAGACCAGGCGCTCATCGCCGGTTTCGTCGTGAACAAGTTCCGTGGCGACGAAACGCTTCTCGCGCCTGGCCTGCGGCGATTGGAGGAGCTCACCGGTCGTCGCGTCTACGGAACGGTGCCGTGGAGCCCCGATGTGTGGCTCGACTCCGAGGACACCCTCGGACTCGCGGGCCGTTCGCCGGCGGAGGAAGGCGCGTTGCGGGTCGTCGTCATCCGGCTGCCCCGCATCAGCAACGTCACCGATACCGACGCTCTCGGCTTGGAACCCGGCGTCGAGGTGGTCTTCACCGCCGATCCGCGCGACCTCGCCGACGCCGACCTGGTGGTCCTGCCCGGTACCCGCGCCACCGTCGCCGATCTGGCGTGGCTGCGGTCCCGGGGGCTGGACCGGGCCGTGGTGCGCCACGCCGAGGCCGGACGGGCCGTGTTGGGTATCTGCGGAGGTTTCCAGATGCTCGGGCGCCACGTGCACGATCCGGAAGGTGTCGAGGCCCCGGAACCGGTGAGCGTGCCCGGCCTGGGCCTGTTGCCGGTGGAGACCACGTTCTCACCGGACAAGACGCTGCGGCGCTCATACGGCACGGCGTTCGGCGTCGAGGCGTTCGGCTACGAGATCCACCACGGTCGCATCACACGTGATGTGGGCGTCGAGGAGTTCCTGGGCGGGGCTCGGGTCGGTAGGGTGCTGGGCACGATGTGGCACGGGAGCCTGGAGTCG
>NZ_DAHVQP010000029.1:0-5655 GCF_027317685.1 Saccharomonospora sp. | reverse complement strand
TTGGAGCCCTTGGAGCCGCGCCCGGTGTACCTCCACGCGCGCGGCACGACGCCGTTGCCGAGTTCGGTGGCCTTGTAGGACTGGTGGGAGACGAAACCATCCACGGGAGTGCCCAGGCGCTTTTGGAGGGCCTTCCAGGTGGCTTCCCCGGCGCGGCCGTCAGCGGTGACGCCGAGGATGCCCTGGAGGGCCTTCACGGTCTCGCGGCCAAGCCTCCCGTCCTCTGCCACCTTCTTAGGCTTGGCGGGGGTGGGCTTGCTGGTGCCGCCACTGGGGACGACAGCCTTCCCGGTGCGGGCCGCCTTGTCCACGGCGTCCAGGTGCGGGAGATAGTCACCCGGGCACTGTGTGGACGTCCAGTGGGAGTGCGGGTAGATCGGCAGGTCGCCGTGACGAGACCGAATATCCGCGATGAGCGCCGCGAGGACCGGGAGAGTGCCGGGCACGTCGTTCGGGTCGCACTCAATGGTGATCGAGGAAGAGTTTCCGTCCGCGTTACCGTTGGCCCAGGACCGGTGATCCTCGTCCACGATCCGCGCCACCCGCGACGGGTTGATGACGTAGTGCGCCGACACTTGGGCCTTCGGGTCGCACAGCCAGTTCACGATCCCGTCGAAAGACTGCCCGGACGGGGTCCCCCACCAGTGCACGGTTACGGACGTGATGCTGTGCCCGCGCCGGTCCGTGTTCTTATTCGGGGACGTCTTGCTGGTCTCGACCTCAGGGAGGGCAGGCAGGTCACTGGACGGTGCCGGGACAGGCTTCGAGGTGCCGCCCGCAGGCCCAGACGGTGCCGGAGCGACGCTACCTTTTCCCCCCAGGATCGCCTTCACCGTCGCGGGGCCAGCCTTCCCGTCCACGTCGAGCCCGTTGGCCTTCTGGAACGCCTTCACCGCGGCGACGAAGCCCTTCCCGGGCTTCCCGTCGGCCTCGATCCCGAGCTTCTTCTGCATCCCTGCCACGTTCGGCAGGCCCTCGGACCGGAACTGGTCCCGACCCGGGTTCAGGTACGAGAAGTGCCACGGCTCCGACGGGACGTCGTTGACCCACCCGAACCGGCCCGCGTTGGCCTTGAGCCACGTCTGAATCGGGCCTGGATGGATGTCGACCGCGAGGCCGTTACCGTGATTCGAGTAGCCCGGCGACGCGGTCAGCGGACGGCCCGGCTTCTTCGCCCACGTGGACCCGCCGTAGGAGCGGTCCGACGACAGCGAGCGGCCACGAGAGACGCGCGTGTAGTTCAGCTTGAGCATCGCCACCTGGTCATCGAACGACCGGTATGCCGACCACACCGAGAAGTTTGTGTTCGTGTCGGCGACGGCGCGGAGCATCATCCGGACTAGAGACGCATATGCGCTACTGGTGAGATATTCGGTTTCGCGCTTGTTTGAGAAAACCTTGGGGAGCGCCGCAAGGTTCGACTTGCTGATGCGCCCATTGGCGTTAGCCATGCGTACCCCTTCCCGCCGCGGAGAGTCGTGGCAGTGGTGTATGATATGATTAGAAGCAAGCGCCACGAGGGCGCACAAAATAGGAGGAACAATTGCCCCAGGACACGTGCTCCATCGATGGATGCAAGAACCGGATCAAGAACCGCACCAACCGCTGGTGCCACGCCCACTACTACCGCTGGCGCAAACACGGCGACCCCCGCCACGGCGGCCCCATCAACCACGCCCACAAGAACCCTGAGGATGCGTTTGCGGCGCGCACGGAACGACGCGGCGACTGCCTGATCTGGACCGGCTCAAAAAACGATCGGGGATACGGAAAGCTGAGCGTGAGCGGGAGGCTCATGTACGCGCACGTCTACGCCTGGGCCCGAGCCAACGGGCCAGTTCCTGAAGGCTTCGACGTTGACCACCGCTACCACTGCGACAAGCTCTGCTGCGAGGTCTCGCACCTTCGGGCAGCGAACCGCAGCAACAACCTCTCGAACCGGAGCGGCGCGATGGCAGGACGCATTAACAGCCTCCCACGCAATGTGTACCCCTCTAAGAACCGCTTCTACGTGAAAATGCAGAAGGCGGGGGTTGTCCACCAGTTCGGCTCGTATGCCACCGTGGAGGAGGCGTCGCTGGTCGCGGAGAGCGCCCGCCAAGAGCTGTTCGGGGAATACGCGGGCCGCGGCTGACTTGCCGCACGAAACACTTGTCGCCCCGCCAGCTTGCCGTTCGCCGCCATGGCTCCTCCTTAAAAGTGTTTTCGGGCACGACGAGGGGCCCCAACACAAACTGTTGAGGGCCCCGCTCGTGTGTGTTAGTCGCGTGTCTGGTGGTTGTCAGTCAGCGGAGAGCTGCACAGCGAGTACTCCCCATCCGTCACCGGACGATACGTAGGCCGTCCCGTTTTGCACCCATACCGCGTAGGTGATAGAGGTGTTGGGCGGGATTCGCAGTGCCGCGACGAGTGGGATGGAGTGGGGTTGCCCGTCCTCGGTGATCCGGCCCTTGGACAGGACGTCGCCGACCGCTCCGTCGTAGGTGCCAAGGTAGAGGTTGCTGTCTCCCGAGCCGTCGTTCCTGGCGTAGACAGTCCCCGAGGCGGTGCCGACACGCGGGTACGGGGCGGCCGGGATTGAGACCTGCAGAATCGGTTCCTTGGTCGCCGCCGGGTCTCCGCCCTGCGTGTCGGCGTCCGAGTAGAGTTCTGCACGGCCGTCAGGGAATGGGATCCCGAGGTGACTGCAGAGCAGATGCGCGAGCACCCGGTTTCCGGCATCGTTCAGGTGCACGTTGTCGGTATATACCAGGCTCCACGGGTCACTGCCGGGGACGCCCATCGACGCGAAATCGCCGGACAGGTCAAGCACGTCGATGCGCTCGGGATCGGTCTCACGGAGCGCATGCAGCGCCTCGGTGTAGTCCTCCCAGGCGTGCGTCGCACCCGACATGTCGTTGCGGCCGTGCTGGACGACGTACAGGTGAACCGTGTCTGGTGACACGTCACGCAGTTGGTCCAGCCAATCTTCGAGATTGGTCCGGTACGTGTCCGGGTCCTGCTGGTCGTAGTAGTCGTTCGATCCGACCGCATGCACCATGACGACAGGCTTGATCTGGCCGACGGCCGTCACCTTGGCGGCAGTCAGGTAGTCGTGCGAGCGGGTGTTGCCCTTCGAATACTGAAAGACTGCGACTCCGCTCGACGGCACGGAGGGGGATGACGTCGAGTCCGTGATGCCCGCGCCGAGGTAGTTGGCGATCCGGTTCACGACGCGATGGTCATCGTCCGTGGGGCGTCCACCAAACATTGTCGATGAACCCGTGAACACGAGCGCTGCACCTGCCGAGCGTTGACGCGCGAGGGCACGACGGAGCGCGGCGCGGGCCAGGGGCTCGGTCGCCCGCTCGTCGAGGGCCTCGCCCAGGCCGTCAACGTCGCCTATCTCGTGCGTGTGGGACGCATCGGCCTTAGTATCAAGGTCGGTGCTGGTGGCGTAGTCGCCCGCAGGCTGGTAGTCGCCCGCAGGCTGCAACCCGTCGAGCGCCTCCTGCAGGCCATCAACGTCGCCAACCTCATGCGTATGAGACACGTCGGCCTTGCCGTCAAGGGCACCCCCCAGCCCGTCCACCTCGTCAAGAGCGTGCGTATGCTCCGAGGGAGTGAACGTGTCGGGCTTACGGGAGATGATGTCCCACGTGATCTCGTCGGGAAGCTGCGCCTGCGCGAACTCCTCTTCGGTGCCTTCGTAGCCCTGCTCAACCGCGTAATCGTAAGCCGACTTTCCGGGCGGCCCGGCGACCACCTCTACGGGGCTCCCGGTGATCGGGATCAGGTCCCCGGACGTGAGGTGCACCCCCTCCTCGGGGGCCTTAAACGTGATTGGCTTGATCGACGCCCCGGCGATATCGAAGGTTGCCTTCCAGCCCCAATCCTTCACGCCCGTCTCGGCATCCGTCGAGAGAATGCGGGGCGGGCCCGGATCGTCCTCGTCAACAATGATCTCGCCGTCGAAAATCCGCGCCTCCACCGGGGCGATCCCGATCCATGCGCCACCAGCCTTCACGGCCTTCGCGGTCGCCTCGAAACGCACCGTGCCCGACGCTAGACGAATATCCGGATAGTCGTCCTCGTCCGGCCCGTCCTCGTGCGCGAACGCGAAATGCCCAGTGATCGTGGAGCCAGGCAACTCCAGGTCATCAAACCACGCCATCAGCTGCCCTCCACTCGCGTCCAACCGTTCTCGACAGACGGGGGACCGACACACGAGCCACGATCCAAACGCCACACCGCGCCATCCAGCTCCCGAACGTCACCCTTCACGCACAGCTCTGTGGTATCCACCGGGGCCACATACTCCGCGCCCCGCTCCGGGGCAGTCAGAACACCACTTTCGCGGGCAGTCTTGATCGCGTCACCCACCTGGACCCGCACCGCTTCAATCGACTGCCGACGCGCGAGCAGCCGCTCCAGCTCCTCGATAAGGTCAACGATTTCCTGATCCGTCAAACCATCAAAATCCATTACTTCGCCTCCCACTCGATGCCGTCCAGGCTGATCCAATACATATCCCGGCCGACCTGTGCGGTCACGGACCCGGTGTTCGATATCTCGACCGCCGCATGCTGTGCCGACGAGCCGCCACCCGCAACGATGAAACGTTGCGTCTCCGCCGGTGCGTCACCATCAGCGACAGACCCGGACCAAATCTGGTAGCCGCTCATGTTCGAGGCACGGAACGGGTTCCCAGACACAAGCTCGACACGCCCACGAAAACGGCGAGTCTTACCGCGCCGCCCAATCGCCCGCGTAAAACCATGCGTCGGAGACCGGTACGTCCCGGTGTCACTCCGAGTGGACCAAATGAACCGGCCATCCGCAGGATCGTAAATCTTCTTCCAGAACCACTCATCGTCCGCATCCTCGCCAGACGGGTCCGAGTTCATCGACATAAAGATTGCGGAGTTATCGCTGTTCCGGCCGTTGTGAACAATCGCGAGCGTCCCCCACAGGGTCTTATCTGCGGGCGGCATGTCAGCCTCGCGCGCGTAAACCTGAACCGGGGCGACACGAGGCCGAACCATCCGCACAGCCGCGTCCGTGAGAAGCTGATCCGACTCGCGGCGCACCTCGTACAGGGTAAGATAATTCTTGCCCTGCGAATCGTCCAGCTCCGTAACGACCTTCGCCTCCACCGGCATATCGGTGCGCAACGGGTCATATTCCAGCACGACATAATATGTCGTCGCAGACGTGACCGGCGGGAACTCCAGCTCTAGGTCATCTTCCAACCTGTGATAGAAGCCGTTCAGGATTGCCGCCGAATACGTTTTGCCGTCCTGCCGCTTCGCTGCCTGCAACACACCCGTGCTCGTGCTATTGCTAAGGTTTTTCAGCCGGTACGGAAAGCCGCCCTCGTCCAGAATACCGTCGCCGATGCCGAGTGTTACGGACTGCCACTGGTCGGCATCCATCGGCTGTTCCACGATCGGGAACGACTGCTGTTCGTCAGCCATCACCGCACCTCTATTCCGCGCACGCGCGCATCTAAATCCCTAATCTTTTTGACCCACGCGGGAACCTTGTCATCCGCCTGGTCGTGGTCACCTAGCGTCAACGACGCGGTGCGGCCATGCCCGTCCCAGGACAGCTCCACCGCCCGCACAGGCTCCGCGATCGTTGCAGGGCCAAGCTCCACCGTCACGGTGTCGCCCA
>NZ_DAHVQP010000150.1:0-5372 GCF_027317685.1 Saccharomonospora sp. | reverse complement strand
TCCACGATCAACACGAACTGCACCGCACACAACAAACCCAGCAACACCCGATCGGTGCCGCGCCACTGCACGGCTGTCGCCATCCCACACCTCTCAGCCCTCGAACGGGCAGTTCGGTACCGATGAGACCAGTTAATGAATGATCGTTCAATAACTCGATCGGCGCAAGTCGATCCGAGGAACACACGGACACCTCGGCCTCGACCCCTCACGCGAGGCCGCATCGATGACGATCGCCTACCACGGCGAGGGCGGCGGCCGTCCCACCCGCGAGTACGGCCCGCACGACGTCTTCCGCTCCGACCGGGATATCAGCGACTGGCTTTGCGCAGCTTCCGTGGTCTCAACCTCGGGCGGTACGGACCGTACACAGCGGGCCGCAGCGGTCAGGAGTGACGCCGACCGCCCGGCCCGGATCCACACGCTCATCGTCCGTCACGACGGGAGTGTGCGTGGCCGTCGGATACCGGGTTCCCCCAGGCCCGCAGCAGCGGGTCCAGCTCGTCACTCAAAAGCTCCGACAAGGCACCTTCCGGCTCTAAAGCCCAATCCAGCTGCACCCCCTGCGCCAGCGAAGCCAACAGCGCCGCCGCCGATTCGGCCGCCGGTGCGCCCGGCAGTGAAGCCTTGGCGAGCAACTCCGCCAGCACCTCGCGCACAACCTTGCGTTGCCGCGCGAACCGTTCGCGCAGCACCGGATCGGCCAGATCGACACCGAGCTGTCCGAGGTGCCGAGCCGCCGTCTCGGGGTCGTCGATACCCACCACCGTCGCCAGCAACGCTGCCCGCACCGCCGCTACCGGGTCGTCGTGCTCCTGGGCCACCGCGCGCATCCGCTCTTCCAGAACCGCGGTGGAGGCGTCCATCAATGCCACCAGCAGACCGTGCTTCGATCCGAACCGCCCGGCGACCGTACCCACCGCGACACCGGCCTCCGCCGCCACATGAGCGAGTGTGAAGTTCGGACCGTGTTTACCGATCACCCGCTCACACGCCGCCAGCACCGCACTGTCTGGCACCTTCCTCGGCCTCGCCATACCGGCATTGAACCACGGTTCGAGAAAACACCAGGTCCCTGACTAGAGCCCCGATCAGCCATCACCACGCGAAACACGACGATGTCTCTCGACACCGTCGCAGCCCCGTCGAGCGCGAGGGGCTCTCCCACCCGCCTCGGACTGCTACAGCGCTGCCGAGTCCCGCAACCGCCGGTCAATCCGATGTCGGTACCACGATGCGGCACCCGCGCCGAGCAGGGCAGCGGCCGCGGGTGTGGTGCCATCAACTCGGCTCCAGACGTCGAGGACCTGGTTCCGCGGTCGCCTCATCCGCCGGAAACGGGGCCCGGGGATACGCGGCCTCGTCCACCGGCCACGTGTATCGGCGCCATACACTGCTGCGTCGACGTTGCTCCTCACCTTCAGGAAGACGGATGCTCAGCCCCGACGAACACGCCATCAAGGGCCGGATGGGTCCACAAGAGCAGCGGGATCTCCTCGTCCACATCGGTACCCGCATCCTCGAGGATGCCCCTGCGGGATGGAGCCGCCTGACCTACCGGGTCCACACCGTCGTCGAACACGGGACCAGCGAGCTCATCGTCGAGTTCGCGGACGGTGGCAGTCGACGTGAGTTCCCGCCGTCCGGATTGAGCCTGGTGACCGACAAGCTCAGGGCGGGCATGTACCGGGAGGGCAAGGGCACCTGGTTCTCCATGGAGTACGTCATCACTCCGCCCGGGAGGTTCGACGTCACCTACAACTACGACGAGGACCCCAAGATCACTTTCCCCACCGCTTTCGGTTTCACCAACGACCTCGAGCACTTCCCCCGCGACGAGGAGCACATCCCCGACTGGTTGCGGGAGAGACTCCGGAAGGAAGCCGAAGGACGCGTCCTGGAGTAGGGGTCACAGCCTCCATGGTCGGGAGGTGTTCCGGGCGATCGGTCCTCGCCGATGAGCGGGAGTCATCACCGGCGGGGTCCTACTCGGCTGCCGACGAGGACACGCTGCCCGGGTTCAAGCTGGTCACTTTGGCCTCATATCGTGAGGTCCGGGCCGGCGGAGTCCGCGCGGCCGAGCTCGCAACGACCTGTCCTGTGGTGTTGCAAGTGAGTCCTGGCCTGTGTGTTCACAAGCCCGAACCAAGGCATGCTTGCTTCGCCTGTCGACCTGCACGACCGCTGTCGGTCATGGGTGAGGCACGCTTCGGCCAACGCCGACCTGCCAGCCATGGGATGGCCGGCCTCTTGCCGTTGTGACCGTGGATAAGGCGTGAGTTGATCACCGTTCAGTCAGTTCACCCACCCACGCACGCGGGCATGCGAACAAACCGGTTGAGCACCAGCCATTTCAGCTGCGAGAGTGGCTGCATGCCCAGACCGTCGCCGGAAGTCTTGCCCTTCGACGTCTCGAACGGTTGGCCGGCAGCGCTGCCCGGCTGCGTCGTGACGATCCGGGAGACGGGTGTCTCGCTCGGGTCATTGGACCTGGATGACGCCGAATGGCGCGTGCTGCGAGCAGAGCCGGTGTTCTCCCTCCGGATCGACGACCACCCGGAGACGCATGGATGGACGACGATCCACCCCGACGGCACGAAGACGCACCGGGAGTTCGAGATTCCGCTGACTCCCGTCGTGGTTCCGCCTGCCACGCTGAACCACCACGACCGCACGTTCTGGGATTGGGTCATGGACACCCACGGCGCTGAGGGACGGCTGCTCATCTGGCCTGAATCCCGCCGCTGGTGGATGGTGCAGGAGCCAGACCTGGAACTCGTCCTCACCTGCGCACCACCCGGCCTGTTCGCCGACGAGTCGGACGTACTGTCCTGGTGGGACTTCGGCACGCCCCGCGGAAGGCAAGAGGTGGAGGAACTCGCCGAGCGATACAGCGTGAAGTGGGACGAGTAGATCTTGTCCAACAAGCTGAACGACCAGGTTCCATATGTGCTCCTGTCTGCTCAGATTGGACAGCGACCCTCGCCCTTCTTCACCGGTCTGCAAACCTGGCACTGACTCTCGGCGACAGCGATCGACCCACAAGAACGCCCTCGTTCGTCGACATCGGTTGTCGTCCTCTGCCGCCTGCATGTGCCCCAGAGCCACAGCGGCAAGCACCGCCTCCGGAAGGCGTTACAGGCACCGGGGTCACGCTCGGCCAAGTCGCTCGTGTTCGATGTGGGTGGTCGTTGCGGTCTACTTCATACCGAACCCCCATGCACAGGAGGAATTCCGGGCCCGGTTCGATTGGGGCCTGGTCGGAACCAAGGTCCTAGCCGGCATGTCCGATGCGGTTGCCGTGGTTCGCCGTGTTGTCCTTCACCACCGCGCTGATCGTCGTGGTCGACAGGGGGATCGAGGTTCTTCCCCTTCCGCTCGAGGGACGAACGGGCAGAGCGGTTCGCGCAGAAACGCGACGCCGTGCTCGCGGTCGGCAGGTCGGTGGCCCAGCCGGGACAGATCAGTCTGTCCGCCGCGTCCCTCCGCGCCGCTGGTCCTGTCGCGAAGCTCGTCCTGCCGTCGCCGGACGGCTCGACCATCGTGCATGAGATCGCCGAGACCGGCGTGACGGTGATCGGCGTCAGCCTACGCAACGTCGCCGCCGCTGATTGGACCGTGCGCCGTCTCGCCACGAAGCCCGGGGCGTCGGTGTCGGCCATCGCCGCTGGTGAGCGTTGGCCGGGCGGCTCGTTGCGTCCCGCCGTCGAGGACCTGTGAGATGCTGGTGCTTACCGCCACCCTCGATGATCGGGGCTTCGGTCCGTTGTCTCCTGAGGTGCTCTCCGCGGCCACCGCTTACCGTGAGGTCACCGCCGATCTCACCGCAAGTGTGGGCGGACAGGAACTCATCAACTGGGACTGTGCCAACGACATCGAGGTCGCTGCGGAGGTGGACGCGAGCACCGCAATGCCTGTTCTGCAGGGCGAGAGCTTCCCGGCAGCCTGATCGGTGGGATCACGTCCACGCCCGTCCAGCGCATTCCGTGAACGCAGCGTCTGGCCGCGCATGGCCCGATCCCTGCCGCGTATCGCCACAGCCGGCGACAACTGATCACCTGCCGGATGAGTGCATCCCATCTGACCCGGCGTAGCCCGGTCACGCTGTGTCAAGGGACAGGGCAACTTCCTCGTTGACCGGCGGCTGACGTCGCCGGGCTTGCCCCCTTGGCGCGGCGTGATAACCCTCGGGGGCAGCCGGGTGGGACACCTACCGGACCACCAACGAACCGGAACATGCGTGCACGACCCCGGCCATCCTGGAGATCTGCCCGCCCGGCGATGACATCCTCTTCTCCCCTTACCCGGCGGGGCCGCCCTTGAAAAACAAGAGAAGAAAGTTTGAACACACACTCCGTGCGGTGTGGTTGTCAGACTTACCGCTGCGGGATGAGCCGAGTCAGTTCGCTGATGATGGCATCAGGGTGGTGCGCGGCGAGGCGTTCGTGTTTGCCGGGTTTGTTGGCATAAGCCACCACTGGTGTGCCAGCGGCACGTGCGGCGTGGATATCGGTGACGGAGTCACCGACCATCAGACATTCGCCGGGGCGTGTGCCATGAGTGGTATGGCCTGCTGCAGTAGATGTGGATTCGGCTTCAGTCTCGTGATGTCGGCGGCGGTTCGTGCTGACACGCCAGCGACGTAGTGGTCCAGCCCAGCCTGGCGTAGATAGGTTTCGATTGCGACGGTGGAGTTGTTGCTGACGATCGTGACAATCCTGCCTTCGCTGGTGAGGTAGTCCAGCACCGCAGGAAGCCCCGGGGCCTGTGGAGCTTGGCTGACCGCTTCCACTCCCGCGCCACGCTCGTCCACAAGCTGTCGAACCACATCCGCGACTGCTTGACGTAATGCGACGCCATCGTCTCGTCATCAGCATCGACACTGTGGTGGAACAACACCGTGTCCTCGCCCATCAAGTCCCAAACCGACGTGGGCGTGCCGTTCAGCTTCACCCTCCTATAACCGAAGGGCACCTCAGAATTCTTGATCAGACAAAGCATGAACAACGGCACCACGCATTCTCGCCATCGCGGCTGGAGCCGACGTCAAGGTGCTACAGCTCATGCTCGGTCATGCTGACGCGGCGATGACCCTCAACATCTACGGGCACCTGTTCCCCGATCGCCTCGACGACGTGGCCGGCACGCTCGACGCTCGGCGACGGGAGACGTTGGCGAAGCGATCGATGGCGTGACGTTCGGCGACCCAATGTGACATGAATGTGTCATGCTCCGGCCTGCGCACGTGTCCGGAGACGACCAAGGGGCCGTCTACCTGCGTGGACGGCCCCTGTTCTGTCGGGCTGACAGGATTTGAACCTGCGACCCCTTGACCCCCAGTCAAGTGCGCTACCAAACTGCGCCACAGCCCG
>NZ_DAHVQP010000139.1:0-64285 GCF_027317685.1 Saccharomonospora sp. | reverse complement strand
GTGTATGCCGCGTGGGTTGCTGCGGCGGATAGGAAAGCTGCGGAGATCCTTGGATCGAGGATGCCAAAGCGTCAGGTGTGAAACTTCTTGGAGTCAACCATTTGTTCTTATTGTCGTGAGTGGTGGGTGTTGATGTTGTGTCATCGCGAAGCTCTTTTCTTCAGTCAGCGAAGGTGTCACTTCTAAGGAACCATTGAATATGGAGTTGAAGATTCGACTAGGGAAATGCAAGGCTGTTAGAGAACGGAGATAGCAAGCAATGAGAGGCAGGTATCCAGTACTTACTAGGGTTGCCCTCCTGCAATATTAACCGGGAATTAAACAAAGAATCTCAAAATGCACGAATCTCCGCTGTCGCAGAGGAATAAATCAAGAGTAGCTCCATAGGTGCTGATGAGAGCGCGGGCACGGCTTCTCGGCGCCAATCAGTTCTCATCGTTAATCAGGGCCATGCCCGCGCCACTCGGCCGCCCGTCGAGTTGATATAATTATCGCAGCGCAAGCCGAAACAGCGACGACCGCAGCCCATTCACTCTAGCAATTCAACCAGATCATCAATCACCCATGCAGCGCCTGCATCGAGCAAGGCCTTGCGGGTAGCGCCGCCCGTCGTTACGCCGACGAAGGGCATCCGAGCTGCTGAAGCCGCTTGGGCGTCCCAAACGCTATCGCCCACTACGATGCACCGGCCATGGGGAGATGGCAAAATAAGACGTGCAGCAGTGTGCAACAGATCTGGATGCGGCTTTGCCTGTTGGACATCGTCCCGAGATGCTAAGCACCATTTGTCTAGCAGCAAGCATTGCGCCAGCAAATATTCGGCCTCTTTACGTGTGGCTGAAGTTGCAATGGCCCATGGATGTTTCTTGGCTTCAAAAACCCGAAGGATATTGACTGCGCCTAATAAAGGGCGAGCTTTGGGAAGATGATATTTCAGCTCATGTCGATACTTTTTTTCAATAACTTGCTCGTCGAGGTCTACCTGATGTGCGGCTGCTACATCTGCGACAACCCGGCTGACACTAGCACCAACCAGCCGTGCAGCCTTCGGCGCGGGGAGCTCTACACCATGTGAAGCCAGCGCCGCCGACCATGCCTCAGCGCGCAAGGACACGGTGTCGACTAACGTCCCATCTAGATCGAAGATTACAGCGTCAGCCTCTCTGAACAGTCTCAACGGGACAACCTCCATCTGCTACGCCTAAGCGCCCTTACCACAGGGAAAAAGAGCAGTGCTAGCGTTGTGGGAATTGCTATGGCTTCGATGCCACCCAAGGCGACCGCCAGGCCAGACCCGAGCGACCCGACAACCGCGGCGATATCCATGAGCACGTCAACGGTGCCTTGTGCGGTCGCTCGTTCGTCCACCAACACCGAATCGACTAAGAGAGCGGCACCAGCAAGAATTCCGCCAGACCATGCTAGGCCAATTAGAAAAAGACTTAGCACCATGACCGGGAGCGAGTGACTAAAGGGAAGCAAGATCATGGTAGCCGCTGCCATCAGTAGAGTTGATGCCATCAGAGCTTTCTTTGATCCCACTCTGCTGACCACTGATCCAACAGCAGGACTGAATAGGTACATCCCGGCAAGATGGACACTGATGACCAGATTGCTTTCGGAGTAGCTACCCCCATGCTCCATGATTGCGAGAGGACTGGCCGCCATGATGGTGACCATCGCTCCGTGTGCGATAACTACTGAAAAACACGCGTAGATCGCATCGGAACGTTTAAAAATACTGTTAAGAGAACTTCCTTTTGTTTGGGAGGATTTGGTGCCGCTGTCAGCGGGTTCTTCTTGCTTTTGCAGCGTCCGAGCGAGTATGAGCGGGTCGGGTTGAAGTGCGAAGAACATTGCTACAGCAACGGAAGTGAAGGCTATAGCCGCTGTGCCAAATGACCAGATGAGAGAAGTTCGTAGATCCTCAGTTCCTCCTGAGATAAACGTGCCGATTTGCGGTCCGATGAAGGATCCAACAGCCGTGAAAAACATTACGAGCGAAGCGTCGCGTGCGCGACGCTCGGGGATTGCGAGATCCATGGCTGCGTATCTCGCCGAATAACTTGCAGAGGACCCGAATCCAAAGATGAGCAGCCCCAGAATGAGCAGAAGCAGTAAGTCTGCCCATAGCGCCAAACACACCACGGCTGCGCCTAGGGCTGCGAGTGCGAAAGCTGTTGTGAGCGCCGGCCGTCTGCCGCTGGTGTGTGAAACCCTTGCGACTAGCAGTGCTCCCACGGTGGTTCCCACTAGCAGAAGTGTCTGGCCGAGTCCACCGAGTTTCTCCGAGGCGACGGCCACGACCGCGAGTCCGGCTGATGCCACTCCGATCGATGTTCCGACGCCAGATATCAGTTGCACAGCGGCGAGTCTTCGGACAATGCGCCGTTGAATTGGCGCTGCTGAGCGCTCAGCAAGCGGTGGCATTAGCTTCTGCCATGTTCGCAAAAAGGGAGTCAGGATCGTCGCAGCACGCCTCCCACTGGCGCAACGTTTCAATATCATCGGCGACTTTCTCTGTTGGGCCTGCCAAGTACACGTAACCTGGCGATGATGGGAGATCCACGGTCCGCTTTAAACTACTCTTATTGAGATGCATACCAACAACCGATGATAAGTGGCTAATCCGCTCGTTGGCGGTCGGCGTGAAATAACCCTTCTCATATGGGAATATAAGGTTCTTGATTGCAAGATCCTGATGGATTGATCCTTGCAACTGAGGGGCGGGCAGTTCTCCAGCGCAAAGCAAGTTGACCAGCGCTGTAAACTGCGAAGCACCAAAAAAACTTTCGGTGACCTGCGGCAGCATCCCTCCAGATAGGCGCGCACCGAAGTCGATAAGTACCGGGCCTCGTTCTGTGACAAACAACTCCAAGTGAGCTGCCCCGTATCGCACTCCAACTGTATCTAAGATGAGCTTTACATACTCAATCAACTCTTCATTCACTGACTCTATAGGAACTGCGTGTTCAACGTCGTACACGGGCCTGTTGTCAATTATCCTCTTATTGTGACGCCAAATCTCGCAAATAAAGTGACTTCCATTCTTGGAAACTGTGTTTACGGCAAATTCTACACCTTCTAAAAACTCCTGAATGACGACCATACCGTTGGTTCGCTCTCCAAACAAGTTTGTGTCCGCAAGAGCGTCAGTAATGGCCAGATCTACAGCCTGCCTCGTCGAACAGCGTCGGACGCGGTCCGACCCTGCGCTGCGTGCCGGCTTCACGATGAGTGGTAGGCAGAGATGGGCTTCTTCTATCATCTGTACCGCCAAGGCGGCCGAGGTGACGACTACAGAGCGCGGAGTCGCCACGTTCGCATCGCGCAAAGTTTTGTGCAGCTCAGCTTTATCCCTCCGCACAATACTGGTCCGAGGGTCATTACCGTCGAGATTCAGTGTCGACGCCAAGTAGTCTGCCAGTTCGACACCGGTTTCAGAACCTGCAACGACTGAATCAGCGCTCCATTCTTTCAATTCCATCAGAACTGTTGAGTTATTTTGCCAAACCTGTGAGTGTGGGTCGATTTGTTCTTCCGCAAAGTAATCGCTTGGTTGTTTACTCATAATGTGGCGCACTTCTACGCCTCGTTCCCGCAGTGCTTCGGGGAGGTATCGCCCAGTCGTAAAGGCATCCACAACTATTGTGCGTTTCATTGTTTCCAAATCTCCGCAATTAATTGCTCTAGGGCCGCATCCTGTTCTGCGACTTTTGTCCGCGAGGGGCCGCATATAAGGGCTCGAACAAAAGTCTGTTCGCCGATGTAGCCTGCGTAAACGAAAACGTATTCGCCAAGCATGTCTTTAAATCGTTTCCATGCCTTCGTTTGAGTGGCATAGGGAGGCATCCGAAGTCCCTTGCTTAGAATAACGGGGAAGTCTGGCACGGAGCCTCTGGCCTGAAGGAGAAGGGGGATCGTAGAGTAATTTAGCCGGCAATTGAGATCGAAAGCCACGCCGCCATATGGCTCTGCCTCGCATACGTCGACTCCGATGAAGCCGACGTAGCCACAGCGCGCGGCCGATGCAGCAGCGCGTCGGCCAACATCAATGAGATGTGAGCTGGCCTGGACGGAGGAACCGAGCCAATTCCCTTGATGCTGACCCCCTGGAGCTACTATTTGTTCCGCAGCTCCTAGGTAGTGGATCTGACTGTTCTCTGTGACGGCGAAACTTAGGCAATACGAGATATCGAAGTTCAGCCACTGTTCGACAACTATCCGTTCACAACTAGCGAAATCGCAAAGTGCCTTTCGAAAGGCATCGTAAGTATGACACAGTCTCACGCCCTCAGCGGCACCGAGCGACACGTCGCTCGATGCTTTTACGGCGACGGGGAAGTTCTTTATCTTAGCGACCGCTTCTTCAATTTGTAATAATCGCCGTTGTGGAGAATTCTCGAGCCCGACGTGCTCTGCGAGATTGGCTTTGTCATTTAATTCTATGAGGCGATCTCGGTTGAACCAATATTGACGAGGGGGAATCTCTTGAACTGGGCAGGCATGCTGCAATACCAATGATCCTGCTGGAAGTTGTGCCATTAATTTGAGGTGTTCGGCACGGTTCTGATAGCGTCGGAAGTTGCATGTCGGTGCTAGTCCAGATGCCCTGATAGCGTCGATTATATCGGGTTCGACGGCGCTTTTGTGAACAAGTAGAGGAGTCTCGCCTGCGATGGTGACCACGCCGCCACTTTGCCCATCCAATAGTGCGGTGTTCAACGGAACAAAACCATTGGAGCGATAGGGCTCTCGCATTGACATGGTCCAGTCAGAGCGGAACACGTCGGAGAGAGTAACGATATTCATCGTTAGATCTGCTCGTAGAAGAATGGAGTGTATTCGCCCGCTAGGTATACACCGCGGAAACCTTGCGGGTTAGCCCACACGTGAGCTTCATAAACGGAATTGACGTGTCCATCAGGTAGTAAAATTCCAACCCCGTGCCAAGGAGCGATATGAACTGATGGATGCGTGAGCCTTGGTGCATACTGACCCGGCTTTGGGTGTACGGTGCCTCGTACCGCTGTCGGGAACCGCTCTGAGATGAGTCGCATCTCTTTGATTACGGTGAGGAAGACCATGTACTCGAAGGCTGTTTCGCGCGCGCGATCCGCTGCCGCGGACGACATCCGGCGGACGAGGGAAACAATTTCATTGTCGGAGTACTTGTCGGAGTACTTGGCAAGTTCGACAGCAGCGGCATTCACTGAGTACGTGTTGCTTCCTAGGCGCATCGTGTGTAAAAGTTCTTCTCTGAGTGCGAAGGACGGATCACGCCAGTTATGGACCAATCGTGCTTCTACCTTCGGCTTCAGTGCGTCGAACTCGGGACGTCGCGCGGCGACCATATCGGCTAGGTCTATCATGCTTATGACTGACGACAAGCCAGCGGACGAGACTAGTCCAGCCAGATAATCGGGATAGGCGGCGTCGGCCTCAGGGGTGTACCCATAGAAGGGATCGTACGCTTTTCCGTCAAGAATGATTGTGAAATGAACTCCAGGCGGATAAATGTATTTTACTGCCTTGTCGATCCTGGCCAGCAGTGCGAATGCGTACAGTTCGCTAATATCGGGCTCCATGCGCAGATGAGTGATAGGGCTTGACGGACGGCCAGGGAAGGAGGGAATGACTATTTCCAAGGGCCGATCATAGGCAACAGCGTCCCGGATTTTGTTTACTACATCCCCTGAGCTAGGCGATAGGTGCTCCGGTGCTCCTTTGAAGAAGAGTTGATCCGCAAGTACTCGCAGTACTGCGTCAGCCCTGTCTTCGTGGGGCGTGATGAGGTCGCAGGTACTTCGGCCAGCAATGCTTCAGTAAACGCCCGCGTATCGAAGTTCTTGATTATGCGCCCCTGTACAGGTGTCCAATGATGACTGGCCTCGATGAGCGCGTCGATGCGTGATTCGGTGTCAGATGGTGTGTAAGAAATGTGCGAGTACTGGCTTGCAGGTTCAGTTGACACAAGATCTCCTTTTTTATCGCTTTTAGATCATATGTTCTACATTAAATGTGACACATCGAAAAGCTGAATGAGGCTTCGCCTTGTTGCTACACGTGTAGCTGCAGCTTTAAGGGAATTGAATCACCTCGGCGTGATGCTGGTTGAAAGTGGCGCACAATAGGATGTGCGGCACAGGAGGATGTTATAACTATGAATAGTTCTGCCGTTTCTTAAGTGTCTTAAGTATCCATTTAAAGGTAGTGAGTAGGTCGCCCCTTGGTCTATGGGGTTGTGGTTGGGGTCACTTTTTCTATACTGCTTCATTCAGGTGTTAGCGCGGAATTGTATGAGTCTAAAACATTGGTTTCGGAGACTGAAATTTGTATGGAAAAAGCAGGTAGGCAGGGGATCCCCCGCTAGTGCGGAAGCGCTTTGCTGGCAGGGCTCGGGCCGCGACCGAGCTACAGCGGGCGGCTGATGCGTCCGGCGAGTTGGACTGGACGGTCAGCGTGGATCCATCGTGGTGCGTGCCTACCAGTACGCCGCCAGAGTGAAGGGGCTTCCACAAGCCCTCGGCCGTTCGCTAGGAGGACTGAGCACCAAAATTCATCTCGCCGTCGACGGAAGCGGCCAGCCGCTTAATCTTTTTCTCACACTCGGATCAAGCCAATGATGCACCACAGTGCGTACCGCTGCTGGAGATTAACGACCTCGTGCGTAGTTGTGGATCTGGTGAGATGGTTTTGGTGTGGATCGTGTGGGCTTGTTGTCTCAGCGTCGGGTGATCGGGTTGTCGGCCGAGGTGATTGGTAATCTGGTGGCCGAGCTTGGCCCGGTATGGCAGGCGCGGCGGGAGGCTCGATTGTCCGCGCGGGCGTGGCAGCGCGCGCTCGGGGCGGGTGCCAAGTACCGACTCGTGTTTGTGGATCGGCTGTGGGCGACGTTGGTGCACCTGCGTCAGGTCACGACGCACGATGTGTTGGCGGCATGGTTCGAGGTCGATGGTTCCACGATCACTCGGGCCATCGGCGAGACCCGGCCCCTTTTGGTCGAGCGCGGCTGCCGGATCGGCCAGGGACAGCGGTTGTCCACGTTGGCCGAGATTATCGACCATCTCGGCGCCAGCGGGCAGGACGCGATCCTGGATGCCACCGCGATTCGAGTCCGCCGACCGGCTGCAGGGAGGATCGATCGGGACTGGTTCACCTGGGGAAAGAGCAAGTGGAATGCCGTGAAAGCCCTGGTGTTCACTGGCCGAGAGGGGCGGATGTTGTTCTGCGGAGCGGTGCGGCCGGGCAGTTGTGCTGATATCACCCACGCTCGGCAGTCTGGATTGGTTGACCTGCTCCGTCACGGCCCCCGCGTCTCGATTCTGGCCGATGTCAGCTGCCAGGGACTCAGGCTCCCACACCGATGGGTAGATCATCACTCCGCCACACCGGAAGTTCCGGAAGAACCCGCCATCTTGGTACGAGCAGTACTACACCCGGCAACGGAAAGCCCATGTCAGCAGGCGAATCCGGGTCGAACACGGCATCGCACCCCAGAAACTGGGAAGCCCTGGCCCGCCACCACGGTCGCCGAGAACTCCTCGACGACACCATCCGCGCCGTCGCGGCCTCATAATCCCTTGGCCGCGGGTTCGAGTCCCGCCCGGCCCACTCGTCTGATCTCGAATCGCAACCACCGACGAGATCACGCGTGATCGCTCGTCCATGGACAGCGCGTTGACGTGTCCGGCTGAACCGGCTGGACGCTGCGGCCATTCGATCAACTGGGGCGGTGGTCGGTCCGTTCCGGAGTTTCGAGTCAGCACTTGCGTGTGGCACTCGCTGCTCGAGTCATCGAAGGCTGTGTTAGAAGCTTGGCGTCCATGGTTTTTGTCCATGAACTCGTGCCGTTCACTGTTCTTCAGGCCTGACGGGTGATTTCGTGACCTCATGATCCTTTGGCCACGTGTTCGGGTCCGCCCGGATCACTGTCGACCTTCCAGCTGCGCCAACGGTCAATGCGGAGCGCTTTGCTCTTCCTGCTATTACCCTGGACGGTAGTTGGGCTGGTTTCTGCTTGCCGTTGGGAAGCGACCGTGTTTGCATGCTCGTGTTCTGGTGTCCCGGCAGGGTATCGGGTGAGGTCAAGCCGAGCGCGGGCACTGCACGCGATGGTGACGTTCTCGCCCTCGCTCTCGCGGCGTAGTGGGAGCTTCGGGTGCCGGTCGAGCTCGAACCTGGCGTGCTTGTTCGACAGGCTGGGGCGCAGGTATGGGTTTGCCGCAGCCACATCCACGTCGACACGTCGCTGGGCGGGCTTGTGGACATAGTTCCGCTGCAGGCTCAGGGCCGGACCCGACACCTAACCGGCCAGTCCGCATTCCGCTCGGGGACCGATATCCAGTGCCTTCGCCCCGTAATCGCGATCCGACATGAGATGGGCCCCGACATGAGACGGGCACTGTCCTTCGGCTGCGGATGTGCGTCCGTCAAGGGGGGCGTGGTGTTGGCTTTTCCGGGCCCACGGATCT
The DNA here is from genome assembly GCF_027317685.1 of Saccharomonospora sp. Classification (NCBI taxonomy): domain Bacteria; kingdom Bacillati; phylum Actinomycetota; class Actinomycetes; order Pseudonocardiales; family Pseudonocardiaceae; genus Saccharomonospora; species Saccharomonospora sp. The sequence goes on along the minus strand of NZ_DAHVQP010000139.1, from coordinate 55,811 downwards.
CGCTGGCAATATCACCGGGACGAATTCGTTGACGTCCTGACACAGATTCATACCTAGGTGGGCGCAGTGGCCCGTGGTGATTTCTGTTGGTCATGGGGAAGGAACGCGCGTCTTCTGTGGTGATGGCGTGGCCCGGAGGTCGCAGTGCCCGCTCACGCAGGCCAGTGGTCTACATGAGCTGCTGGAGTGTCCTTTGAGGAGGGCGTGCGGCGATGGTGTGGTCGGATCGGCCCAGGCGATGAGGCGCCAGTCGTCATCGACCAGGGACAGGTCGGCAGCGACGGATGGCCGATCGGCAACGCGGGGAAGTGCAGCGGTTGTCGAGTGCCACAGCTGTGTGGGGTTCGTCGTCGAGAGGATCCAGTCGCTGACGGGCAGACGATCACTGTGTGTCCGTCTGCCCGGGGGCATCGGGTATCTCGTTCGCCGGGAAGTCGAGTCGGATGCGGATTTCCCGATCGCACTGCCAGCAGGTGGGATCGAGCCAGACTCCGACCATGTCGTCTGCCTTCGGGGTAACGGTCGCGCCGCACAGAACCGGTAGTGCCCGTGCTGCGGCTGGATGGTGATGCTCGGTGTCGTAGGCGTGTCGTTTGCCGTCCGCCTGTTGCCAGAGGTAGCGCTGCACCATGCCCCCAACTGGTAATGTCATCTGTGCCAGTTGGTGCGGTGGCGGACCGAGGGGCGGGGGTCAAGACGTGATCTGGTCATGACAACCGACCCCGGGGAGAATCGATCGAATGGTGGACAAGACAAGCGGTGTCCCCGTGCACCGACAGGTCGCAGCGGACTTGAGGGAGCGCATCACCGCGGGCGAGTACGCGCCTGGCGACAAGCTGCCCAGTGAGCGAGCCATGATCGAAACCTATGGTGTTTCGCGGCTCACCATTCGCGAAGCACTCGGCATCCTTCGCGCTGAAGGAGTTGTTGTCACCGAGCACGGGCGCGGAGTGTTCGTGCGTCCACCCGCATCCATCCAGCGTCTGTCGCGATCCCGGTTGTCGCGGGCGGCGCGCGCGGAGAACAAGGGCGCCTTCCTCGCCGACGCGGCCGCGCAGGGCTTCACGCCCAGCAGTTCGGTGCGCGTGCGGTTCGAGCCGGCCGACGAGCGTGCCGCCGGTCATCTCGGAATCCAGCCGGGAGATGAGGTGACCGTGCGGGATCGCGTGATGCGGGCCGACGGGCTCGTGGTGCAACTCGCCGTTTCCCGCCTGCCGCGCACGTTCACGCGCGGCACCGCGATCGAAGAGGTCGACACCGGCCCTGGCGGAGCGTACGCGCGACTGGAGGAAGCCGGACACACCATCGGCCACTACGCCGAGCACGTCGGCTCCCGCATGCCCACACCCGAGGAGGCATCAGCACTTCAGCTCGGTCAAGGCATCCCGGTCATCACCGTGACGCGGGTGGCCTACCGGGAGGACGGCACACCACTGGAGATGAACGACATGGTCCTCCCCGCCGACCGGTACGAACTGACCTACGAATGGGCCGCTGAGTAGGTCCGGCATCGCGCGATCACGACACGGACGCGAGGCCGGTAGCCGTCAGGTCCAGTGGCAACCACCGTTGTCCACGGCAGAATGCCGCTTACGGTACGGCCTGCGACGAGCGGAAGCCGGTCCGTGCCACCGAAAGCCGGACGGGGCTCACCGGTGGACGGGGGGTTCACGTCGGTGTCGAGGCGGTTCCGGGTAATCGGCAAAGGTATTCCGCCATTCCGATGTGCTCGGACAGAAGAGCCGGATAGGGGTCTGATGCGCACTGGCGCGTACTCCCGAACCGTTCAGAAAGGACGGTTGCCGACCGAACGGCTTCAGCCACTGTGGGCGATTGTCGCGGGAAACGATCGGGACGGTGTTCCGATCGACACCCCCGATTCAGGATCGACCCGACAGCTCGACGATCAGCGGGCTTTCGTTCGGGAGGCCTGCGGTCGGGACGGGCGTTCCCGCGCCGGCCCGACCGTTTCGAATCAGCACCGTGGCTACACGACCGTCGGCGCCGTCTGTTGGCTGTCGGACCAGGCGTCGAGCGCGCGGATGAGGCCGTCGAACAGGTCACGGAGCACGGTCAGCCAGGTGATGGCGTCCGTCATCGCCTTCCCCAGCGCTGTCAGCAGCTTGCCCACCTTGCTCACCACGCGGGAGATCGCGGTCGTGGCCTGGGCGGCCACGGCGGGGGCGGCCGTGCCCAGCGAACACAGCAGTTCGATGGTCCAGCTCACCAGGGAGCCCGCGATGCTGGCGAGCAGATCCCGCACCGCCGTGCGGACACCGTTGACGACCTCGGCCATCCCCACGGTCAGACCGGCGATGCCGTGCGCCGCGCCCGCCGCGTTGTTGTACACGGCGGAGAGTTCCTCCGCCTTCGCGCGGTAGGCCTCAGCGGCACCGCCCAGCCAGTTCTGCGTCTCCGCCGGAGCCGCGCTCTTGACCTCCTCGGCGAGCTCGGTCATCTCCTTCTCGATGTTGGTCCACGACTCCGCGTAGGCCTTCACCATGTCCGGGTTGCCCGCGAGCTTGTCGAGCGCCTCCCGCGCAGGCTCGATGTGTTCGAGCATCCACGAGATCACCTGGCCCGCGACGAAGCCGATCGGGTCCGTGACGGCGGCGGCGGTGTCGAGCCCCACCCCGACCAGGCCACTGACCGACAACGCCCAATCGCCCCGGTCGATGCCTTCGGCGATCGCCCACCCGGCCTCGAACGGCGTGATCCCGGTCATGAACCCGGTGCCGTCCCGGCTCGGGATTTCCATCTTCGTGAACGGGTCGCCGTCCTTACGGTCCTCGGCGTAGAAGTTGTCCGGGTCGGTGTTGTCCACGACCAACGGGTTGTTCACCGGGCCCCGCCCCCGTGCACGAAGTTCCCGGACGCCTCGACGTCACGGCCGATCCGGTTGAGCCGTTCGACGATGAACTCTTCGAGCCGTTCGTAGGCGTTCGCCGCCTCGTCCAGGGCCCGTGCCAGGTTTTGAGTCACTTTCTGGGTCTTCGCCAAGGCCTCGGCACCTCGGTTCTGCGGTTCCCGCACCATCGAACCGAACGGCTGGCACAACACGCCGTACGCTTCGTCGAGACCGGCCAGGTGCGAGCCGGCGTCCGCGGCCGTGCCAGCCCTCTGCGAGAACGACTCCATCGTCTTCGCGTGGCTGCGGAGTTCCTCCAGCACCACTTGGAAGTCGGCCATCAGCGTCCTTTCTCTAACGCCGCAGGATGGACCCGCCACCCAGATCGTCGTCTTCGTCCTCGAGTGGACGTGGCCGAGGCCGTCGCGGTTCCGGTTTCCGTTCAGCCGATTCGTCTTCGAGTCGACCGATCGACAATTCGCGCAGGGACGGATCGTCCCCGTCCTCGTCGACCGGGTCGGGGAAGCGTTCGGCGTACTGGTTGACGATGTTGTTACCGGCGGGGTCGTCGCCGACCGTCTCGTGCACGAGGGTGGCCACCTGCTCACGCAGCTTGGCCTGCGCCTGCCGCAGACAACTCATGATCGTGGCGGACACCATGGCCGGGTCCATCCCTTTTGTCCGCTCCGACAGCTCCAGATCGGTCAACACGCCGTTCGCGTCGACGGTGACCGTCACCTCACCACCCGCCGAGCGCTCCGTGACGCCGACCGAGCCGAGGCGCTGGTGTAGCGCGGAATAGCGCTGTGCCTTCTGTTGCAGGTTCTCCGCGAATTGCTGCAGTTGCTCACCGGCCTTGATGGGGTCCTGGCCCAGCATCACTGCTCCCTCACGATCCGTGGTTGCGCAGCGAATTTAGCAGCCGGGTCAGGACGTCGGCGGCGGATAGGGCGGCATCACAAAGGCGGTGTCGCGCGCCAGGTCGAAACGCGTACGGAGAGCAACCGGGCGAACACATGCGGTTCGTCCACAGGTAACAGCACGGTTCGGGAGGGAGTGTGCAGGAGCACGGCGGGTCCGGGCGTGGCCTGCACCGCGGAACCGTCGGACAGCATCAGCCACGGAACCGGTCCGGCCGCCTCGGGCAGCACGGTGGGCTGGACGTCGCGTAGTTCGGAGAAGAGGAGTCGGTCGTGGCCGACGGCTCGGTGCCGACGCGCCGTCCACTCGAGGCCGGTCCTGCCGATCGACACCGAACCGGACACGAGTCCGGTGTCGCGAAGCCGTGCTCGAACCGCGACGGTGAACGGTGTCGCGCCCAGTTCCGGGGAGACGGGGGTCAACAACGTGCTCATGGCTCGGCGGGCGAAGGACACGGCGAGTGTCACCGCCGCCAACGCGAGGACGAGGACCACGGTCGCGACGGCGGCCCCGGCCCCACCCGAACCGGCGGCGACACCGACGACCGGGAACACGCCGAGCAACAATTGGGCCCCACCGGTGAAGAACGCCGCCCGCACCCACCGCGGTGGTTCATGCACCAATCCGCGGACACCGACGAGCGCGATCACGGCGGGGAGTATCGAGCCCGCCATCGGTGGGATCAGCCACGCCGTGAAACCGTCCGTGGCGCCGGTGAGCACGGCCGCGAGTACGCACAGCACGACGATCGCCCACGGGCAGCCGGCCAGTGCCGTCAGGAGCAGGCCGCGCGCCCGGTCCCACCGGGGTTGGAGCAGTGCGGCCGTCTGCGGATCGGCGACCCCGGGCATCGTGGTCGGAACGAGCATGCCCGAAACCTAACAGCGGCGACGAGCGGGAAACAGGCCGTGGCGGTGGGGTGGGGTCCCGAGCACCGACCGACGAGTGGCGTGCCCGGCGGAGCCGTTCTCGCTCGCCGAAGGCACCGTCCGCGCCGCGATGAATCCGCCCCACTCGGGCAGAAGACCTGCTGGTCCTTCATGGACAGTCCATGACGGCCACCGCGGCACGCCGGGTGGTGTGGAGCGGGATGTCCGTCGCGTCGTCGAAGACGCCGATCGAGTCAGCGCTCGTGCGCGTGCCGGACCGTTCGTCACGGACGACTCCACGCGGTGCCGTGGAAGCCCGGTGTGGGGAGGGGGAAACCACGCCCGGCGAACACCCCGGCGGTGTCGCTTGCGCATCCGGACCACGACAGGAGGCGGGGTAGGACCGAGGACGGGAGACCATGACGCCCCGACGACCTCCGGTACCGAGGTCGTCGGGGCGTCACCTCACGGTGCCCGCACCGCGGGTCGATCGAACCCGGGACCGGATCACCAGCGGTAGTCGAGGAACTTCCCGTCGAAGGTCACGACCACGCGGTCGCCGTCCGGGTCCTCACGGCGGGAGACGTCGACGCGGAAGTTGATGGCGCTCATGATGCCGTCGCCGAACTTCTCGTGGATCAGTTCCTTCAGCGCGGGCCCGTAGACCTTCAGGGCCTCGACGAAACGGTAGATCGTCGGGTCGGACAGCACCTCGGGGTCGCTGCCGCGCATGGGTTGGCGCTGCAGGCTTTCCGCCACCGAGGAGTCCAGATCGAGCAACCGGCACACCCGATCGGCCTGCTCCTGGGTCATCGGGTGCTGACCGAGCAACGCCGCTGTCGTCCATACGACCGGAGCGCCGATCTCCTCGGCGATCGCCTCCCACGTCAGTCCCTTGCGGATGCGGGCGGCCACGACGAGCTCGGCGGCCTCGGACTTGCTCAGGATCGGGGTCATACCGTCCTCCTTCCAAAACAGGCGCACCCTGATTGTGGATGTCGCATGCGTGCCGTCGCAGCGGGAGGCCTCGTGGAGGGCCGGGCCACGACGGGAGCCGGACCCGCGGGGCAGGGACCGTGACCGGGGTGGGTTCGAGAAAGCCACGAGGGTGTTCAGTCGCGGCGCGACCGCTGTGAAGGGCGGCCGGGTTCGGCGGTTCCCCGGAGGAGGAGCGCCGCCGTGTCGGTCTCCCACGAATCCCTCCTCTCACGAATCCCGCCGACTGCGACCACGCGGACTCGCTGGTCGCCGAGTGTCATGCCCCGGTTTCTTTGAGTGTCACGGGCCGACCGGGGCGGGAGCCGCAGTGCCGGTGACACGGCCCGAGCGGGTGCCTGCGCAAAGGGCGCGGATTCACCGTGTTCCCGCTTATCCGTCCTGCCGACGGGGTAGAGGGACGTCGTGGCGGTCGTGCCACGGGGGTCGACGACGCCCGAAACGCGCAGGCACGTGGGAGGAGTCACCGTGGACGAGTCCAACCCGATCTGGTCAGTGGTCAGCAGGATCGTCGACAGGGTGCGGGAAGGGGACGAATCCACCGAGACCATCCCGGGGCAGCCGGCCGGCCAGTCGCCGGCGTTGGAGGAACCGACCGAACCCCGGGACCCCCTTCACCCGAAGCCCGACCAAGCCGCCCCGGAGCTGCGCACGGCCACGGGCAGGCCGGTGGACGGCTCCGCGCAGGACAGGGCGCAGGACGGCGCACACCTGACCAGCGCACAGGGGGTTCGGCTGTCCGACTCCGATCACTCGCTCAAGGCGGGACCCCGTGGGCCGGTGCTGTTGCAGGACCACCACCTGCGGGAAAAGCTCATGCACTTCGACCACGAGCGGATCCCCGAACGCGTGGTGCACGCGCGGGGAGCGGCGGCCCACGGCGTGTTCGTCAGCTACGGGACGGCCGCCAACGTCACGAAGGCGGCGTTCCTCCAGGAGAGTGTCGAGACGCCGACCTTCACCCGGTTCTCCACGGTGATCGGGTCCCGGGGTTCGGCGGACACCGTTCGGGACACCCGTGGTTTCGCCACCAAGTTCTACACCTCCGAAGGCGTGTACGACCTGGTCGCCAACAACATCCCGGTGTTCTTCATCCAGGACGCGATCAAGTTCCCCGACCTCGTCCATGCCGCCAAACCGCATCCGGATCGGGAGATCCCCCAGGCCCAGAGCGCGCACGACACCTTCTGGGACTTCGTCTCCCTGCACACCGAGGCGATGCACCACACGATCTGGGTCATGTCCGACCGGGGCATCCCGCGCTCCTACCGGACCATGGAGGGCTTCGGCGTCCACACCTGGCGGCTGGTCAACGCCCATGGCGAGACGACGTTGGCGAAGTTCCTGTGGAAACCCAAACTGGGCGTGCATTCCCTGGTGTGGGAGGAGGCGCAGATCTGCAACGGCGTGGACCCCGATTTCCACCGCCGTGATCTGGCCGATGCGATCGAGGCCGGCATCTATCCGGAATGGGAGCTGTGCATCCAGACCTTTCCGGACACGCCCGAGCAGACGTTCGAGGGCATCGACCTGTTGGACCCCACCAAGCTCGTCCCCGAGGAGTTGGCGCCGGCTCAGCCGGTCGGGCTGCTCACCCTCAACCGCAACCCGACCAACTACTTCGCCGAAACAGAGCAGGTCGCCTTCCACGCCGGACACCTGGTGCCCGGCATCGACGTCACCGACGATCCACTGCTGGCCGGGCGGCTGTTCTCCTACCTCGACACCCAGCTCCTGCGGCTCGGCGGGCCCAACTTCGCGCAACTGCCGATCAACCGCCCCCACGCGCCCATCAACGACATGCTGCGGGACGGCATGCACCAGACGGCCGTGCACACCGGTGTCGCCCCCTACAAACCCAACTCCCTGGACGGTGGGTGTCCCTTCTTCGCCGGTGTTCCCGAAGGCGGATACGTCGAGGTCCCCGCGCCGGTCGCGGCCGCGCAGAAGGTACGCGAGGCACCCGAGTCGTTCGCCGATCACTTCACCCAGCCGCGGATGTTCTGGTTGAGTCTGTCACCGGTCGAACGTGAGCACACCATCGACGGCTTCGTCTTCGAACTCGGCAAGTGCTACGAGCAGGCGGTCAAGGAACGCACGCTGCGGGCACTCGCCGAGATCGACCCCTATCTGTGCGAGAGGGTGGCGGAGGGACTCGGACTGCCCGCGCCCGAGCCTGCTCGGGAGCTCCCGGATGTGCCGCCGAGTCCGGCGTTGTCCCAGGTGGGGAGCATATGGCCCGTCAAGGGGCGGGTGGTCGGCATCGTCGCCGACGACAGCGCCGACCTCGACGAGGTCCGATTCCTGCGGAGTGCGATCTTCAACGGCGACATGGTGCCGCTGATCATCGCGCCCACCGGAGGTGAACTCGGGGCCGACACCGACGATCCCCTCACCGTGCAACGCAGTTTCGTCACCGGACGGTCCGTCGAGCTCGATGCGTTGATCCTGGTCTCGGCACCCACCCCGGGCGGGGACGCTTTCGCCACCCGCGACGCCAAGGCGTGGAGCGGTGCCGACGCGTCCGTCGACCCGCGCGTGGAACTCATGCTCACCGAGGCGTATCGACACGCCAAACCGTTGGGTGCCTTAACCGCCGCCCGGTCCGCGTTCGACAGTGCGAGGATCCCCACGAGAGCGCCGGGAGTCGTCATCGACGACGACGTCGAAGCGCTTTTCCGGGGGGTCGTCGATCTGCTCCATCAACACCGGATCTGGGAACGGTTCCCGGCCCACGCCTAGGTCGGTTCCCCGGGATGGCCGTGTCGTGCGCGGTGCGAGGGAGATCCCTGCCTGTGCGACCGGGGGGATTGGAAGGTGATCGACTGGCGTGGCACGCGGACCCCTTCGACCGTTCGGGAACCGGGTGATGCCGAAGCTCGCTCGCGGATGTGGTCCACTCGGCTGGACCGAACATGAAAGCCTTTCATTGCCGGTGCGCTGCGATTAGGATCTTCCGTCAACGATCAACGGAAGGACTCGCAATGTCGCGACTTTCGCGCACTGTGGCCGTGTTCGCCGTCGCGGCCGTGGTCGGTACCGGCTTGACCGCACCTCCCGCGAGTGCACGCCACGCGCCCCTGCCCGAGCCGGCCCCGGACTACTGCGGCGAGCAGTGTCACGACATCCTGCCGCCCGGCCAGAGCGGCAACGCCACCTTCATCGAGCTCATCGGCCACCTGCTGTTCGGCACCCTGCCGAAACACTCCGGGGATCAACTCGACGCCTACGACGAACTCGCCGCCCGGTATTCGAGCCTGACCACCGACACCATCGACGAGTTCTTCAACGACCATTCGTTCGGCGTTCCCGCGGACCAGGTCGAGCGGAGTTACCGGCCGCGCGAGGACGTCACCATCGTCCGCGACAAATCCACCGGGGCTCCCCACATCACCGGCACCACCCGGTCCGGGACCATGTTCGGCGCCGGATACGCCGCCGCCGAGGACAAGCTCTTCCTCATGGACGTGATGCGCCGGGCCGGGCGGGGGACGGTCTCCTCGTTCGCCGGGGGCGCACCCGCGAACCGTGCGCTGGAGCAGCAGTTCTTCGCCGCCGCGCCGTACACCGAGGAGGAACTGCAACAACAGCTCGACGACGTCGCCCGCAAGGGCGAACGCGGCGCCCAGGCGATCGAGGACCTCGAGTCCTATGTGGAAGGGATCAACGCCTACATCGAGAAGGCGCACCGGGGACGTTACTTCCCCGGTGAGTACGTCGCCACCGGACACATCGACGCGATCACGAACAAGGGGCGTATCGAGCCGTTCAAACCGACCGACATCGTCGTGCTCGCCGCGTTGATCGGTGCCCAGTTCGGCGGTGGCGGTGGTAACGAGGTGCAGAACGCCATCGCCCGCCTGGAACTGCACGAACGATTCGGCGTCGAACGTGGAGAGGAGATCTGGAGGGTCTTCCGCGCCGAGAACGACCCCGAGGCCATCAGCACCATCCACGACGGACAGGTCTTCCCGTACGGCAACGCGCCCGAGGACCCGGAGGGCGTCGTGTGGCCGGACCGGGGCTCGGTGATCGAACAGCAACTCGTGTTCGACCCGACCGGATCGGCCGCCGAGCGCGTCGACACGGCCGCGAAGAACGCCGCGCCGAGGAGGCACGACGTGCCACGGCCGGACTCGGACGATCAGACCGAGGTACTGCGCGGGATCTTCGACGACGGTGTCCTGCCCGAGAGTCTGGGCCGGGCTCGGGGCATGTCCAACGCGTTGGTCGTGTCGGGCGCCCACACCGACAGCGGACACCCGGTCGCAGTGTTCGGACCCCAGACCGGCTACTTCGCACCCCAACTGCTCACCCTCCAGGAGTTGCAGGGGCCGGGGATCTCGTCGAAGGGCGCGTCGTTCGCGGGCCTGAGCTTCTACACCCTGCTCGGTCGCGGCCAGGACTACGCCTGGAGCGCCACCACGGCGGGTCAGGACATCATCGACACCTACACCGTGGAACTGTGTGAACCGGACGGTGGCCCGGCCACCATCCACTCGTCGTCCTACCTGTTCCGCGGCGAATGCGTGCCGATGCGCACGGTGGAACGACACAACGAGTGGGAACCCAACCTCGGTGACTCGACCCCGAAGGGTTCGTACCGGTTGGTGTCGTTCCGCACCCACTACGGTCCGGTGACCCACCGCGGCACCGTCGACGGCAAGCCCGTGGCGTTCACGACGGTGCGGTCGACGTTCCTGCACGAGATCGATTCGATCATCGGGTTCCAGAAGTTCAACGATCCCGAGGCCATCACCTCGGCGGAGGACTTCCAGCGCGCCGCCCACGACATCAACTTCACGTTCAACTGGTTCTACGTCGACGCCGACGACGCCGCGTACTTCAACTCCGGGGCGAACGTCGTGCGCCCGCCACAGGTCGATCCGAGCATGCCGATCGCCTCGGACCCCGCCTACGAGTGGGAGGGCTGGAACCCGGACGACAACACCGCGCGGTACATGTCGTTCGAGGAACATCCCCATTCGATCAACCAGGACTACTACATCAGTTGGAACAACAAGCAGGCACCGGGAACGGCGGGCGCACTGCCGGAGAAGGGCGCCGTGCACCGCGGGGACCTGCTGGACCACCGGATCGCCGAACGTCTGGAGGCCGGTGACACGTTCGACCGGGTCAGTCTGACCCAGGTCATGGCCGAGGCCGGGGTCACCGACCTGCGTGCCGAACGGGTCCTGCCCGATCTGCTGCGGCTGATCGACACCGAGCCCGTCGACGACCCCGAACTGGCCGCGCGCGTCGACGAGTTGCGGGAGTGGTCGGAGGACGGCGGTCGGCGGGTGGAGACCGAACGCGGCAGCCACGTCTACGAGCACGCGTCGGCGATCCAGCTGATGGACGCGTGGTGGCCGCTGCTGGTGCGGGGCATGTTCGAACCGGAGCTGGGCACCCCGGCCTACCAGGCGTTGACCGATGTGCTGCGCATCAACGAGTCGCCCTCCGGTTGGCAGAACGGGGAGCCGGGACTGCAGTCCGGCCAGGGGCACCAGGGCTCGGCGTTCCAGCACGGCTGGTTCGGACAGGTGTCCAAGGACGTTCGGGTGGCGCTCGGTGACGATGTGCCCGGCGGGCTCGACGAGTCGCTGTGCGGAGGAGGCGACGCGTCGGCGTGCCGCCAGGTGCTGCTGGACACGTTGGCCGAGGCGGCCGTGACCCCGGCGGAGGAGGTCTACCCGGGTGATGCGGAGTGCGAGGCCGGTGACCAGTGGTGCGCCGACGCCATCGTGCACTCCAAGATCGGCGGCATCGGCCACAAGAAGGTGACCTGGCAGAACCGCCCGACCTACCAGCAGGTCGTGGAGTTCCCCTCCCGCCGCTGACGAAGCTCGACAGGCCCATCGCGGTGTTCTCGACCAGAGCACCGCGATGGGGGTTTTCGGGCGGCTGGGGACACCCCTGTTCTGGTCCGACCACAAAGGACATACGTGCTGTCCGGGGTGTATACGGCGCGGGTGACCGCGTGGAACCGAATACGGCATGGACGTCCGGTTGGGTCCTCCCAGCCGGGCGTTCTGCGTTGCTCACTCCTTCCCGGGCGCTTTTCCGGGATCGCAGATCGTGTGGTGGGGTTTCCTCGTGCGTCGACGGTGCACGACGGGGCCGGCCACGCGCGTGAGTGGTGAATTCGAGCGGTCACAGCGCGTGGGTGATCACCGTCGGGAGCGACCCGGCCGATCCACGCCTTCGGCTGTGCGACACCTTCTGGTTTCGCGAACGACGTCGGATCCGGGTTTGATCGTCGAACGGCGCGGGGAACGGATAACCAAGGACGAGGCTCCCGCGAACCACGTCGCTTTGGTCACGCATCGCACACGACCCGGGCGCAAGCGGTCGCACATGCAGGGGCAACAGAGAAGCTACTCGTACGGAGGGGATCGTGACGAGCGCTCCGACCCAGCACACCGGTTCCATCGGGACCGTGTCACAGAAGGGAATTCCGGACGAGGTCGACGTCGCGGTCGTCGGCTCCGGCGGGGCAGGGCTGATGGCGGCACTCAGTGCGGCCAAGCAGGGAGCACGGGTCCTCGTCGTGGAGTCCAGCCGATCGTCGGTGGCGCCACCGGCATCTCCGCGGGGGCGGCGTGGGTCCCCAACCACGGCTTCTCGACCGAACAGCTCCAGGTGGACGACGACCTGGACAAAGCCCGCCGCTACATCTACGGCGAAGGCCGGTACAAGATCCTCGACCACGAGATCGTGGAGAAGTTCCTGGAAACGGGTCCACACGTCGCCCGGTTCATCGAAGAACACACGTCCTTCGGGTGGGTCCCGGCGATCTGGCCGGACTACCGGTCCGACATCGACGGCGCGTCGGTCGGCCGGGCCCTGTTCCCCGGCCCTTTCGCCCCCGAGAAACTGGGGGAGGCCCGTCAGTACGTGCGACCGGCCTTGCAGACCGGCATGGCCAGGAACCCACTTCCGTTCTGGATGCTGGCCGGGCTGGACAGTAAGGACGTCTGGATGGCCGGGCCGGCCCTGGTCGGCGCGCTTTTGGAAGGGTGCCTGAACAACGGCGTCGATGTGCGGATCGAAGCGCCCGCGGCCCGGCTCCTCACGGAGGACTCCGGGGCGGTGCGGGGCGTCGTCGTGCGGACGAACGGCGCCGAGAAGACCGCGCGCGCCGCCAAAGGAGTGGTGCTGGCAAGCGGCGGCTTCGAAAGCTCGGACGACGTCACCAAGACCTATCTCCACGCGCCGTTCAAGGCGCAGGTCTCCCCGAAGGGACATGAGGGGATCGCGGTGCAGCTGGCCAAGGAAGTGGGCGCCGACCTGACCTCCATGCAGGACGCCTGGTGGATGCCCGCGGTGCAACTGCCCGGCGAAACGCTGGAAGGCCGCCCACTCGCGCGAGTGTTCCTGGGGGAGCGTTCCCTGCCACACAGCATCATGGTGAACAGCAAGGGCGAGCGTTTCGCGAACGAGGCCCTGCCCTACGACCAACTCGGCAAGATCATGCGGGAGGTCGACCCGAAGACGGGCACCATGCCGAACGCCACGGCATGGCTCATCTTCGACCACAACTACTGGACCAAGTTCGGGATCTTCGGCATCCCGCCCGGTGGGGAGGTTCCCGAGTACATCCACCGTGCCGACACCCTGGCGGGGTTGGCGGCCCAGATCGGCGTCGACGAAGTGGGACTGTTGCGGACCGTCGACCAGTTCAACCCCGAAGCCCGAAAAGGTCGCGACCCGTGGTTCGGCCGAGGGGAGACATTGTTCGACCGGTACTTCGGTGCCTACCACCCGTGGTTGGGCAAGAACTCCCCCGACGCACGATTTCCGGGACTCACCGCGAAGGCTCGGGCGGGCATCGCGGCGGCGCTCGGGCCGGTCGTGACCAAGGCCGCGGAAGCCGCGGCGAAGAAGAACGACCCGGAACGTCTCCGGTCGGTCATCGTCGGACCCCTGGCCAAGATCACGCGTCCGATCCTGGAAAGCCCGCAGTCCAGCGTCCTCGGTCCCATCGACACCTCGCCGTACTACGCGCTCAAGGTGGAGGCCAGCGCGCTCGGCACGGTGGGCGGCCCGAAGACCGACGCCCACGGACGCGCACTGAACACCGAAGGCAAGCCCATCCCCGGCCTGTACGCCGCAGGCAACACGGGAGGCGCGCCCACGAAGGGCTTCTACGGAGGTGCGGGAGGGGCGATCTCGCTGGGACTGGTGTTCGGCTACCTGGCGGGACGCGAAGCGGCCCGGTAGGTGGGCGGTCGGCGCTCAGCCCTGACCGTGGGCAAGGCACAAGGGGTATCCGTCGGTATCGCCACTGACGATCCGTCTCGTTCAAGACGTTCCCGATCTTTCGGACGTGCTCTGCACACGGCCGGCGGGTACATACCTGTCACGTTCGGTAGGCGATTGTGCGTGCACCAGCCGAAGCGGCGACGATCCCGGCGACCCCGATGGGATGGAGCTGTACGACACCGAGGTCGGCAGGCGCATCGGGATGGAGAATCCCGACGTGGGCCTTGACGAACCGGTTGTGCTCATCGAGCGAGTCGTGTGACGGGGAGACAAGCGTCATCGACGGGTGACAAGTCCGTGCGCACCGGATCGACCTCGGCGAGGCCGGGCGAACGGGGTCCGACGATGATGGGGCCACCGACAGCCCGAGCGCTGAGGCACATCACACCGGACGACACCTCGGCGTGTTCGGAGCACGATTGCTGGCATGGGACCTCTCATGCGAGTCGTTGCGTTGGTGCTCTTTCTGCTCGTCACGTTCACCGCGTGTGGCGTGGAGGGGGAAAGCGGTTCGATGGAGTACGACGAGGAATTCGCCAATCAACTGCGCGAGCTGCGCGACGGCAAGCAGAGCAGGCCACTCAAGGAGTTGGTGCCGGGGGACTGGACCACCGTGCACATCATCATCGGACCGCATACCGAGGAGTGGATCGAGCGTGAGGTCGGCGCTCCGCTACCGGAATCCGAGTACGGGTTCGACACCGAGGGCAACATCCTCGTGTTCCTATGTGGTGAGGAGGTCGTCCGAATGAAGGGCACCACCGGGCGGTTGTTGGGTGAGGGTCATTTCTCCTCGGAAGTCGTGTTGCGGGGCACGGGCAGCACCATCGACATCATCGACCCGACACCGCCGCAGCCGAACTAAAGCCCCTGCCGGCGGTGGGCGCATCACTTGTCGACATTGATGCACCATTGCCGTCTGTAGCACGAGGTCAAGTAGCGCCCACGCTGGACAGCCCACGGGCCCACGGCGGCAACTTCCCGCGAGGCACGGGAGGCACGCGCATTCCAGGCGCTCCACCGCCGCGCCCTGATCCGGGGCAGTGGTCGAGAGCTCTCGCCAGCTGCAGCGGGCTTATCGCCGCCATCACGGCCCTAACTAGCCTGGCGCTGCGCTGCCACGGCGCGTAACCTCTGAGGCGAAGACCGCAGACCGGTTCCCCAGCGCCGCTGCGCTTCGCGAACAGGTCGTGCAACTCGCCGACCCCGACATACGGCCCGGCACCTTGAAGACCGACCTCCTCACCGCCGGGAACGACCGGACACCGTTCTGGCATGACTGGGACGGCTGAAACACCGAAATTACTCCGGCCAGCACGGATGATTGAGCTGCCAGGTGTGTTCGCTGTCGGGCTGGTCGAGCCAGACGGTGTGGACACCAGGCGTGACGGTGAGGCCGAAGCGGTCCCAGCCGGGTTGGCCTAGTTCGATCCAGGTGCGGTGGGCCTTCTCGACAAGACGCCAGAGGCGACGAGGACCGCCCTCGGCCACATCATGCCGACCATTCTGATCAGCAAGTGTGGTTTCGGCCCAGGAGCCGTCCGATGTGGCGATCCAAGACGCGGTCGGCGCGTTGTTGCTATGGGCGGGGAGGGCGCCGCCGTCCGGGATGGTGTAGCCGTAGGCGATCTCGCCTCCAAGATCGAAGGATGCGAGGAACCAAACCAACAGTGAGCTCCACGGAGTGTGGGGGTCCAAGTTGGTCGTGCCGCGTTCGGCCTGATCACGGTCGCGCTCGACCCGGAATCCAGCCGGGCTGTGGCGGGGCTGAGGGCGCAGGTCCATGAACGCCGCGTAGGTCGCGTCGAAGCGGCCCTCCGCACGGTTAGTGGCGGTGCGGGTGAGCCGGACGAGGTTGTCCGCGCCGGGTGCGGGCTTGAGATCAGTGAGGACCACCCCGCCGGGGGTGGTCTGCTCGATCCACGCCCAGGGGGACGACCGGGACGGCGCAGGTGGCGATAATCGCATCGAACGGTGCGTGCTCGGCCAGGCCCTCGGCGCCGTCGCCGACGACCACGGTCGGATGATAGCCAAGTGCGGCCAGCCTCTGGCGAGCCAGCTCGACGAGCTCGGGCTCGACATCGACGGAGAACTTTGTCCTCCCCCAACCGGTGCGCCAACCGGGCCGCGTTGTAACCGGTGCCGGTGCCGATCTCCAGCACCCGCATCCCGTCGGCGAGGTGAAGAGCTTCGATCATGCGGGTCATCAAGCCCGGCTGAGTCGACGACGACAGCACCGTGATACCGACCGGAGTGGGAGCGAGAGCGGTGATCAGCGCGGTGTTGGCATAGATCGTGCCGAGATAGTCGAGACCGGTGTGCTCGGTCCAGTCACCGTCCGGGGCCTGGCTGGTAGTAGGTGGGTACGAATATGTGTCGCGGAACAGCTCGGATGGCGTCGGCCAGGCGGGGGGTCGATGAGTTTGCCCACCGCGGCCAGCTCATCCGCGAGCCGTGCGGCATACAAACCCCATTCGACGTCAGTGGCCGTGCTCATCATGGGCGTTCCTTTGGCTGGTGAGCAGATCAGCCAGGGCAGCGGTGAGCGGTGCCCCGGTCTGGGCTTCCAGCCACCTGTACTGGCCGGAGCTGTTCGACTCCAGAAAACACCACCGCCCGTCGGCATCAATAGCGAAATCGACTGCGGCGTAACCCAAGCCGAGAGTATCCAGGTAGCGGCGTAGTCCCTTCTCAATCTCGGGCGGCGTGTCGATGAGGCGATAACGCAATGCGGTGAAATCGGCCCTCCAATCCACTCACGCCTGCGGAGAGTCCGCGGTGATGGTGATGGTGAACATCCGCTCGCCGACCACGACCACTCGGGCTTCATAGGCCTTATCTACCTACCGTTGCAGCTGAGTCGCGGTGGAGGCGACCCCGTCCAACTCGACCAAGTCGTTCTCGGTGAGGCAGCGGGTATAGGCGGTCTTGAGCTGACCGCCTTCGGTAATGGTGTTCGGGCCGAAGGACTTGCAGACCACCTCATCGACACCGTGCTCGCGGATGAACCGCGTCGCGGAGGCCAGCGAGTTGGTGACCAGGGTCGGTTGGATGCGCAGCCCGCAGGCCGCAGCGGCCGCGAGCTGAAGAGGTTTGAACATCGCGTCTGCTGCCCGGTTAGGGTGGTTGACCCAGAGCACCGGCAGTGCGGTGAGTACGCCGCCGAAGTCGAGGCGCGCCTCGCGGTGGGCGTGACCTGCCCACGCTGTCGCGATGACCTCGGCGGCTAAGAACACCGGTTCGACACGTTCACGACTGGCGTCCCAGATGCTGATCGCCTGGTCGAGGTAGTCGTCGTGGAAATCCCGCACTCGCCAGACCGGCACGGCACACCTCCACATTCCCGAGGGATGTAAGACGCCTACCCAGTCGAGCCGGTTTTCACCCGTGCGCCACATGGCCGGGCACGGCGAGCTTCCCAGCTGACGAATGCCGGCAGCTCAACCTGCCCGAGGTCGGTCCGTCCCCGGGTTCAGCCGACACGACGCCGGTACGCCCACATCGCGAGGGGGAAGAACACGGCGACGATCCCGACCAGCCACGCCACGACGCCCAAGATCGACGGCGAAAGCTCGTTCCTCAGCATGAGTCCTCGCATGACGTCGGCGATCAGGCTCACCGGGTTGACGTCCGACCAGGCAGCCAGCCAACCCGGCATGGTCTCGGTGGGCACGAAGACGTTGCTGCCGAACGTGAGCGGGATGACGAACATGGTCATCAATCCCTGCACCGACGCGGTGGTCCGCACCAGCATTCCGACGAACACGGACATCCAGCAGAAACACAGCCCGACCACGACGAGCACCACGATCGTCATGAAGAACGCCGGGATCGAGGAGTTCAGGGAGAAGCCGAGCGGGAACGCCGTGAGCAACAGCACCGCCAAGGCGACGAAGTATCGGACGATGTCCGAGATCACGGCACCAATCAACGGTGCCGACCGTGGGATCGCCAGGCTCCGGAACCGGTCGAAGATGCCCTTGTTGATGTCGGTGTTCAGATAGACACCCGCGGCGAAGCTGGCCATGATCGTGTTCTGCACGGCGAGACCGGGGACCAACTGCTGTAGGTAGTCCTCGGTGCTGCCCGCGACCGCGCCACCGAAGAGGAACGAGAACAACAGCAGGAACAACAGCGGCTGCAGCGTGACGTCCAGCAACTGGTCCGGTGCCTTACGGATGCGTAGCGCGCCGCGCCAGATCAGCGCGGCGATATGATTCATCCCCTCGGTGAAGGAGACGCGGTCGGCGTGTTTCGCCGTGGAGTCGGGAGAATCCTCCGCGGCGAACAACGAATGAGGCACGGTGGTCATCGCGTTAGTTCCAATCGATCCGTGGCCTGGCTGTCCGATCCGGCATCGCCGCTGTCCGTGCCACTGTCCGTGGCTTCGGAGTCGCTCTTGTGCCGGCCGGTGAGGCCGAGGAACACCTCGTCCAGACTCGGGAGGCGCAGTGCGAGCTCTTCCACCGCGATGTCCGCCAGATCGAGTTGGCGCACCACGGCGGACATGATGCGGGAATCCTGCACCGGTGCCTTGAACGTGCGTGTCTCGGCTTGGAAATCCGGTCGGGTCTCCGTCAATTCCTCGAGAATGCGAGTGACCGTCTCGGTATCCGCATCAGCCGGGATGCGCAGCTCCAGGGTTTGGGAACCGATGCGGCGTTTGAGCTCGTGCGGTTTGCCCTCGGCGATCACACGACCGGTGTCGATCACTGTGATCGTATCGGCGAGCTCGTCGGCCTCCTCCAGATACTGGGTGGTGAGCAACACGCTCACCCCCTCGCCGACCATCTCACGGATGATCGTCCACATATCGCTACGGGCTCGGGGATCGAGGCCGGTGGTCGGTTCGTCGAGGAAGAGGACACGGGGGCGGCTGACAATGCTCGCCGCCAGATCGATCCGCCGTCGCATACCGCCCGAATACGTCCGCACCGGTCGGTTGGCGGCGTGGACGATGTCGAACCCTTCGAGCAGTTCCTGGGCACGCCGGCGAGCCTCGGCGCGACTGAGGTTTGACAGCCTGCTCACGAGGACGAGGTTCTCCAAGCCCGAGAGGTCCTCGTCCAAGGACGCGTACTGCCCCGTCAGTCCCACCAGCCTGCGCACACGAACGGGGTTGCGCACCACGTCATTGCCGTATACCAGCGCACGACCCGAATCCGGCCGGGTCAGCGTGGCCAGAATCCGTACCGCGGTGGTCTTGCCGGCCCCGTTGGGGCCGAGCAGACCCACGATGGTGCCGGGGGAGATCGCGATGTTGAAGTTGCTCAGCGCCGTCGTCTTGCCGAACCGTTTCACCAGGTTTTCGGCTTCGACTGCGTATTGCAAGGCTTACCTCTCTTCACTTCCCACGGCGCGGCAGCGACGTCTACTTCGCCTCTTCGGGGATTTCGGGAATATCGACGAGGCCGAAGTACTCCAGCCGGAACAGCGCATCGCTGCTGATGTACAGACCGGCGACGACGCACAAAACCAGCAGACCGGTGCGTGAGGTCTTCTTCTTCTCACGCTGGCGCTGCATCCATGCATCGATCTTCGCCCTGAACCTGTTCTTGGATCGCGAGTACAGCACTGCCACGAGCAGACACGGGCTGACCGCGATGAAGTTGTAAACGATGAGGATCAACGCGACTACGGGGACCGGCAGATCCGCTTGGGTCACGATGGCGATGGCACCGAAGTACGGCAACGCCGTTGCCACCTCGATGGCCGAGGCGGTCAGCCCGAGGCCGACCGCGCCGATGATCGATGTCGCCCCTTCAGTGTTGTAGCGTGTCTTCTTCTCCCGTGGCGCGACGAGCCCGTACAGCAGCAGCGCCGCTCCGATGCCGAGCTGGATGTAATCGACGGTCGTCTCATTCAACTCCAGTGATCGCGCGCCCGCCGCGAGCAGATTGCCGACAACGACGTAAATCGTGAAGAAAACACCGATGAACGCCAGTACGCGCGACATCGGTCTTTTATTGGAAACGACGAGGTAGATTGTTCCCAGGATGAGGGAAAAGTTAGTCGAGTCGACAACGGCAAGGCCTGCTACCGCTAGGATATCCTGAGTCCCCAAGTCTTCCTCCGTCGATTACGCGCTCGTTGTCAAACCGCAGCGCGTGTGCGCTGTGTGATCGATCATGGCGCTCGCGTGACGGGGAGCATAGCAGCGCCTCCTTTTCAGGCCTATCGGCCGATCGATCCGCGCCATGGGCCACGGGAGAGTGTGTGTCAGCTCGGGATGGCTTGCTGTGTCACGTAGTCGACGAGGTCTCCCACGCTCTTCAGCTCGGCCAACTTGTCGTCGGGAATCGCGACCCCGAGGTCGTCCTCGATGGTCGCGCCAATCTCCACCAACGACAGAGAGTCGATGTCGAGGTCGTCGATGAGGTACTTCTCGTTCTGCACCTCATCGCGGGGGATATCGCCGATGTCCGCGATGATGTCGATCAGCTTCGAGGTGATTTCCTCAGCGGCCATGACATTCTCCTTTGCTGTTTAGACGCGGTCTATGATCTTCAGTTCGGAAGCCAGCAGTAAGCTTTTGCACTCGCTGCGACGAACTTTCCGACTACTGGTCTTGGGAATTGTTCCACGAGGTACCAGGACGATTTGCTGAATGTGGATTCCGTGAGTCTGATGGACCACTCGACGTAGGTTTCGACCAAGTTCTGTGCGGGTTTCTTCCTCGGCCATGTCCACCCGCCTCACCTCGGTCACGATCACGACCTGCTCGGCGTGGCCGTCGTCGACCGACAGCGCGGCGGAACATTCGACAACCGATCCCGCGGGGGAACCTTCGATGGTGGCCTCGATGTCGGCGGGATCGTGGTTCTTGCCGTCGATGACGATGAGGTCCTTACGCCGTCCCGACACGAAAAGAAGTCCATTATGGAAGAAACCGAGGTCCCCGGTACGCAACCACTGGCCCGGCAACCCATCGCAGACGGCGCCGAACACCTCGGCGGTGCGCTCGGGCTGACGCCAATACCCATCGGCGATATTGGGCCCCTGGACCCAGATCTCGCCGACGCCCTCTCCCACCACCTCGGTGTGGGACTCGGGGTCGACGATACGAACATCGATATCCTTGAGAGCGGTCCCGCACGGCGCCATAGGACGCCCGGTCGGACTGTCGGGTTCGACACGACGGACGACGTTCGCGGCGAGCAGGTCGCGATCGAAGACGAACTCGATATCGCGGGAGTCCTCGTTCCACGAAGTGACGCAGAGGGTGGCCTCGGCGAGTCCGTAGGAGCCCGCGTCGATGTGTGGCTTGAGGCCACATTCGGAGAACGCCTCGAAAAACGCGCGCTGGCTGTCCGGACGTACCATCTCGCCGCCGCTGATCAGCCCGTGTACACAGGACAGGTCGAGGTCACCTTTGAGTTCGGGCCGTACCCGTCGAACACACAAGTCGTAGGAGAAGTTCGGTCCGACCATCCAGCACGATCGGTAGTCCGAAACCGCTTTGAGCCAGCGATACGGAACCTGTATGAACGCGGTCGGGCTCAACTGGACGACATGCGCACCCGCCGCCAACGGCACCACCAAACCGGTGACGAGCCCGAGGTCGTGGAAGTACGGCACCCAGCTCACGGTCGTGGCACCGGGGCCCACGAACGGTGCGAAACCGAGGATCTGCTCGGTGTTGGCGCGGATGTTGCCGTGGGTGATGCGGACCCCGGACGGAGTTCCCGTTGACCCCGAGGTGTATTGCAGGTAGGCCAGATCCGATGGCGCCATCGGCTCCGGCGACCACCCGGCCGGGTCGATGGTGACCAATTCCTCCACCGCGACGACCTGGGCGACCAAGTCGGCTTCCCGGAGGACATCGGCAACCTGGTCCACCGTGGACTCCGCGGTCAGTACGATCTCCGGCTCCGCATCGGAGATCACGGAGACAAGCCGGTCGTTCGGTCGGTACGACTCGACGTTGGGTAGGGGAACGGCGATGCGACCGGCGTAGAGGCAGCCGACGAACGCGGCCACGTATCGATAGTCCTGCGGACACACGATCGCAACGCGGGCCCCCTTCCGCGACCGCTGCGACAGCCAGTTCCCGATGGCAAGGGCGTCGCGATCCAGCTCCGTGTAACTGCGGGTGGTGGCCGATGCGTCGTTGCCCCTGTGATACTTCAGTTCGGTGAACGCGGGACTGTCACCACGTTCCCGTGCAGAGGCGCGCACAGCCTCGACGAATCCCTCGATCACGATTCCTCGCTTGTGTCTTCGCTGTCGTTGTCGAGATTCAGAATTCCGACGGGGACGTCCTTGTCGTGAACCGGAACCCTGATGAGGGAGAAAATCCCCTGCGCGGAGTTTCGGATAGCCTTCGCGAGCGCGGAGCTGAGCTGTCGCTCGTCGGCCACGTCGCAGCCCCAACCGCCGAATGCGGTCGCGAGGTCCGTGACGGAAGGGTGTGCCCGACGCTCGGTGAGCGTGACGTCGACCTGCTCCGAGGCGCGTAGGTGGCGCGGCCAGCCGTAGCCCTGGTTGTCCAGGATGACCACGACGACACCGAGTCGGTGTTCCCTAAACGCGTTGAGCACGTTGACGTTGAGCAGAAACGCGCTGTCACCCGTGACGGTGACGACCGTGCCTTCGTCCGTCGCGATCGCGGCGCCCACCGAGGCGGCGAACCCGAAGCCCATCATGGTTTGTTCACCAGGGCACACCACACGCGTGCCGGGCCGCAGGGTGGTCACGGGGTAGTGGTACGACCAGATGTCATGCAGACCGTTCTCCTGTACGAGTACGGAGATCGGGTCTATCTCCCGTTGCAGCGCAGCGAGCGTGGCGCGTGTGGGGGAACGGTCGAAACCGACGTCCGTGAGCGCGGACTGCTCCGCGCGAACCGCTCGTTGTCTGTGCGCCCACTTCGTCCTGTCCGGATGGGTGCGCCCGGAGAGCTCGTGAAGCAGCTGGGGGACGGTGAGCGCCGCGTCCGCGAGGATTGGCACGGAGGGTTCGACGCTTTCGCCGAACGCCGTGTCGTCGACGTCGACATGGACGACAGGGATGTCTCGCCAGCTGTCCCAGCCCATGCGCGCGGTTTCCTCGAATCGACTACCCACGATGACGAGGAGGTCCGCGTCCTCGAGAATCCGCCCCGCCGGTGGGGTCGTGTAGAGGCCCACGAGGCCAAGGAATCGGTCGGACGACTCCGGCATCACACCCCGGCCGGCCGCGGTGCAGAACACGGCCGCCCCGAGCGCGTCGGCCAGGGATTCCAGCTGTGTCGGCGAGACGCCGCGTGCGCCTCCCCCGACCACCAGCAGTGGGCGCTCGGCCGCCGCGGCGAGATCGGCCGCGCGGGTGAGCGCCTCCGGGGCCGGAGCGGGCGGGGACACCGGTACAGGACGGGGTAGCCCGCTGTCCGGGATCTCGGCCCTGACGACTTCATCGGTGAGTTCGATCAAGGTGATGCCACCACGACCGGCGGAGGCGAGCCGGACGGCGCGGCCGACCGCCCACGCGAGGTTCGACGGATCATCGACGACGTACCGCCACGTGACGAGGTCGGCCGCCATGCCTTGCTGATCGAGGTATTGAAAGCCACCACGTCCGATGTTCTCCGCGGGAACCCTGGTGGTCACGACGACGAGCGGCGCTGAAAGGGACGCGCACTCGAGCAGGCCGGGTATGGCGTTGGCGAAACTCGGACCCGAGTTCAACGCGAGGACCGCGGGCTTTCCGGCCGTGATGGCATAGCCCGCCGCTGCGCACGCGGCAACTCGCTGATCGCCGATGACACGGACGTCGAACTCGGTGCGTTCAGCGGCCTGGTCGAGTAGTCCGGGTTCGTCCGACGGCAGCCCGAACACGGTCGTGCATCCGAAGGCCGACAGTACTTCGGTGACGACGTCCCAGCAGCTTCGCCCTTGTGCCATCAGTGGCTCCACAGTTCGGACAGCTTGGCGTGACCGAGTTCCGCCGAGAGCAGCAGGGGACGTGCGACGACATTCTCGCCTCGCCGGACATGTCCGCTCTCGACGCCGAACCCACCGAGCGGCTCATTGCCGTTCTCGAAGTCGAACGTGGACTGTTCGCGCAGCACGATGCTGGTCCCGACGACATCACCGGTGAGTCCGGGTTCGCCGTAGACGCACAAGTACATGCCGCGTCGCATCTCCTCGGGGCTGTGCAACCACGAGGAGACGTCGGCCGCGTCGCGATACTTCATGACACACAGCACCGGGCCGAAGAACTCCGGGGGATGGAACGTCTCGTCCCAGTCCATCTCCACGATCGTGGGCTGGACGAACCCTGTGTCGAGATCGACCTCACCGCCGGCCGTGATCAGCTCACGGTGTTTCTCGATGAACTCCTGGATGCCTTCGATGGCGTCCGGATACGCCAACGGTGCCACGTCGGTGGTGGGGTCGGTGGTCGGACCGAGCCGTAGTTCGGTGACGGCCTTGTGGAGGCGTTCGACGACCTCGTCGGCCACGGACTCGTGGACGAAGATGAGGTCCGGAGCCAGGCAGTCCTGGCCGGAGTTGTAGAACCGGGCACGCATGATGTCGTCGATGACGGTGAACTCGTCAAGCCGGGGCCCGATCACCACCGGGTTGGGACCGGAGCCGAAGCACAGCATCAATTGCCGAGGGAGCTGCTCGGACACTGAGACGGCGTTCTCCGGCTTCCCGTTGAACACGACGACGTCGGCGTCCTGGCACCGGCGGATGAACTTGCGCTGTGAGATCGGCGCGAACTCGATCGGGAACTGACCGAGCGGCTCGAGCTCCGCCTGGAGGAGATCATGGATCTTCGTCGAGATCTCCCGCACCCGGGCCGAAGGGCGGATCACCACTCGCTCCGCATACCCGGCCGGAATGAGACCGAAGAGGACGTACGAGTAGAGGACATTGTTGGAAGGGAGGAAAACCGCGAGTTCGGAGATACGCCGTGGCTTCCTGCGTTCGATCTCCCACGGTCCTCCGGCCAACGTCGAGACGGACCACCGTAGCTCGTCGACGGCAGCCGAGTGGCTGGCCACGCCGGTCAGTACGTCAAGTAGGTCGTCCCAGCGATCGAGGATCACCCTCATCGCCGCCAGCGTCAGTTGCTCGATGTCTCGCTCAGCCCAGGACAGAGAACCCTCCGAGGGCTTCCTTACCTCCTGTCCCACGGCATCAAGCTCGAGATTCGGCACGTCCACCCCTTCCGTAGTCCTTGTGACGGCTGTGCTCGGTCCACTTTCCGGGCTTCTCACTGGCACCACTCACGCACGAGGAGTACGACGTTGTGCCCGCCGAATCCGAACGAGTTGCTCATCGCGACCTTGACCTTGTGTTCCTGCGGCCGGTGGGGCACGAAGTTCATCTCGGGGTCTTCCGGGTCGTCACAGTTGATCGTCGGTGGCACGACACCGGAACGGATCGTCTCCAGGGTCGTCATGAGCTCGACCGCGCCCGCACCGCCCAACATGTGGCCGGTCATGCTCTTGATAGAGCTGATCGGGATAGCCGGTGCGCGGTCACCGAACACGGAACGGATCGCCAGGACCTCGACGGTGTCGTTGAGTTTGGTCGAGGTGCCGTGCGCGTTGATGTAGTCGACGTCGTCCGGTGTGGCACCGGCGCGATCGAGGGCCATCCTCATGGCGCGCTGGGCGGCGAGCCCTTCCGGGTGCGGAGCGGTGATGTGGTAGGCGTCCGTGGTGGAGCCGGTCCCCGCAAGCTCACCGATGATCGTGGCTTGTCGAGCGATCGCGTGCTCGGCACTTTCGAGGATGACGACACCGGCACCCGCGCTCATGACGAAACCGTCTCGGTCCTTGTCGAACGGTCGGCAGACCTGCGTCGGGTCCCTGTCGCTTCGGGACAGCGCGCGGGAGATAGCGGCCGAGGTGATTTCGAGACGCGTCATGGTGTCGTCTGTCCCACCCGCGATGACGACGTCCGCCTCGCCCAGCTGGATCATCCGGCTCGCTTCCGCGATGGCTGTCGCACCGGTCGCGCATGCCGTGGAGACACAGTAGGAGTTGCCCTGGGCGCCGGCGAGCAACGCGATCTCACTGGCGGCACTGTCGACGCTGCTGCCGGAGAAGCAGAACGCGCTGATTCCCCGTGGGCCGACGGTGTCCAGCTTCGTCCGTGCAGCGGCGGTCAAGTGCACCGGTCCACCTCCCGAGCCGAGCACGACACCGACTCGTTCGGCCAGATCGTCGTCGATCTCGAGCTTGGCGTCCTCCATCGCCATCACGGCCGCTGCGATCGCGATGTGCACGGAACAGTCGGTGCGACGGATCACCTTGCGCGACATGTACTGCTCGGGATCGAAGTCCTTGATCTCACCGCCGATGCGCACGGGGAGGTCATCGCACTTGATACGCGTCAACGGTGCGATCCCGATGACTCCGCGCAGCATGTTCGCCCAGGTCTGAGACCACGTGTTGCCGATCGGCGTGACCGCACCCATACCGGTGACGACGACTCGTCGAAGTGGTGGAGGAGCGTGCTGGGGAGAACTCATGGTCATCTTCTTCCTGCCGAACCGCCGATCATGGCGGGCCGAGGACTGAATGTCTTGCTTCGGAAGGTGTGGACATCCGCGGCTTCCGCGAATGCCGTCAACTGCACGATGTCGGTCTTTCCATTGCTCAGTCGGGGGAACTCGGGAAGGACGAGCACACGGTCCGGTGCCTCGTACCGGGCGAGAACCGATTCGAGACGTCGGCGCCAGGTGAGCGCGTCGGCGTCGGACGGGTCCTCGACGAGGAACACGAGACGCACGTCGCCGTTCCGTCCCGGTGTGGGGACGATGTGGACCTCCACGCCGAGTTGTGCGGCCTTACGGGAGAGCGCGTCGGGATACAGCGTGTTGCCGCGCCGGTGCACGGCCCCGCGTCGCCCGATCACGTGTAGCCCGCCGTGTTCGTCGAGGTACCCGAAGTCCCCGGTGCGGAACATCCCCCGTGGTTGCGGGTGGAGGCCGTCGCCGTGGATCACGCCGGCCATCAGGTCCGGGGAGTCGACCCAGATCTCCCCGGTCTCACCGGTGGCACAGGGCGATCCGTCCGGCCCGGTGATCGAGATCCGCACTCCGTCGAGAGCGGACATCACATGGGGTGCGTCCGGACCGGCAAGAGCGATGTTGCCCAGTTCGGTGGAGCCGTAGCCGTCGAGCAGAGGCTTGCCCATGAGTTCGGCGAAGTCGCTCGCCACGGCTTGCGGTAGTGGTGCGCCACCCACGCACCACATTCGAACACCACTCAAGCGTTGTCGTAGCTCATCACGGTGCCGAAGGAAGTTTGTGGCGCTGCGGAACGTCGAGGGCGTCCCGTCGACGACGGTGGCTCCATGGTCGGCGATAGCCACCAACGCGTGGTCGAGCCGAGCGTAGGGGGTGATGAGCAACGGTACCCTGTTGACTCGGGCCAGCAAGACCAGCGACATGCCGTATTGGTGGCTGAACGGGATCAGTGGAGCGAGGATGTCGCTGTCCTGATAGGACATCCGTGCCGATGTACGACGCATGTTGTTCAGGACGGCGTTGCCGGAGCGGGCGATCAACTTCGGCGTGCCCGTCGAACCGGACGACACCGTGGTCAGTCCGTCGTCCCGGGAAAGCCACCCCGAGGTGTTGTCACCCACGTCCTCGGGATGCTGGGATATGTTCTCGACCAGGTCGGTCAAGCCGAGGACGGTGGTCGTCCCCTCCTCGCCGAGCGCTTGGTGTGCCGGGGTGTCACTGATCAGCCAGCGCACACGTGCCCTGCCGAGGTACTGTCTGATATCGCCGACGGCGAGGGCCGGGTCGAGTAGGACGACACCGCAACCGAGCTTCATCAAGGCCTGCATGGCCCAGATGAAGCCGGGGGAGTTGGTGTCGGACACCGCGACGCGGTCGGCTTCCCGGACACCGAGGCGACGGAGGTCAGCAGCCATGCCGGCCGACCTGGACAAAACGGCATCCGGATCCATTAATGCTATCGGACTCGACACCATTATGCCCTCCAGGAACAATTTCAGCAGGTCTTCGGCCGGGACTGTGCCAAGCTTGCTGGAGCATGTCCGCGAACGCTGTTTCCAGCAACGGATGACGCATTAATTAATGCGTTGTGAACAGTAGACAGTGCTTTCTTGCGCGCATATTAAAGACACAAAGGTGCGTCGCCTTGTGTGGCTTCCACGTCTAAGGGTTGATCGCACAGAGTTGTAGGGGCCTCCCGTTAACTAACCCTATTAGGGTCGCTCTGTCTGGCAGATCTAACAGTGTGTTGATCATGACGTCAAGAAACTTCAGGGGAAGATACGACGTTTGGGGGAGTAGGCCTTCTTTTTGTGTCACCCATACGGGTGCATGCTCTCGATGTCGTCCATCTGGGCGTATATCCCGGCCGCCGAATGGTGTCATGTTTCCTTTGGGCTCGGTGTAAAACGAACTGACAACGTTTAAGTGTAGAGTTCGGCCCACTGCGTTGAATGAGTCTGCGGTTCACATTAGGGCGGTCGCCGGGAAGGAGTTTGCATTCGCACAATTTTATGGGGTCCTGCTTACACCTGGAATCCAAGTCCGGTACAACTAGGCCAAAGTTCTCGTTCGAACGGCTTCGGAGCGCGATGCAAATCGGAGCCACGGATTTCCCATGGTTTCTGTCAAGCTGCCGATGTGCTCGGCTGGCGAAAGCAATGGCGGTCCACAGGTTGAAAGGGCGCATGAACAGCGATGAAAGGGAAGTTGGTATCGCTTGACCCGTCGATGACCGCCGAGGACTGGGATCTACTCGCCCAGTGGTCGTCCTCAGAGGTGTCGGTCTTCTCATCGGGTGGCGTCTATGCCGTGACAGGCGAACAGCTCCGCACGCAGACCAGCGGCCGCATGACGTACATGATGGTCATCGACAAGGACGGCGAACGTGTCGGAGCGGTGAACTGGCATCAGTTGACCTACGACGGACACTTCGAAGTCGGTAGCGCCGTCGGCATCCCGGAGCTGTGGGACCTCGGCTACGGCGTCGAAGCGGTGATGTTGCTGATCGAGTTCCTGTTCCACCAACGCAATGCACACCGCATCCACCTCAAGACCGGAGCCTTCAACCGCCGCATGGTCCAGATCTTCACCTCCGGCCACATCCGCATCGAAGGTGTGCTGCGGGACTACTTCTTCCTCGACGGTGAGTACCACGACGCGATCATCGGCTCGATCCTGCGGCACGAGTACTACCACTACGCGGAGCTGGACGGCGACCAGGCGTCGATGGACCTGATCCCCGCCGAGGACAAGGTCGAGGCCAAGCGCCGACTGCGCGAATACCTGACCGAGAACCCGATCAGGTTCTGAAACCGTGAACACAGCAGGACACATGAGCGAGGGAACTTGATGAAGGTCGTCGCGCCTACCGAACAGCAACTGGCGATCCGCGGCCGCATCCTCGACTGGGTCAGCGAACGAGCCGACATCCCCCAGCACTCGATCAGCCTGACCATGCCGGTGTACGAGGTAGGTCTGAGCTCGGCGGACATCGTGGAACTCACCGGAGAGCTGGGCGAGCACTACGGCCTGGACATTCCGCCGGACACGGTGTTCGAGTTCCCGAGTATCGCCCTGCTTGCGGCCCACATCGCGAGTCGGCTGTCCCCGGGTGCCGAACAGGAAGTGCCGGAAGAGTCCACTGTAGATGCCAAGATGGACGATCCCGTCGCGGTGATCGGACTGGGGTGCCGGTTCCCCGCCGGTATTCACGGACCCGAACGGCTGTGGGACTTGTTGGTCTCCGGCCGGGACGTCATCGGGCGTGTCCCCCGTGGCCGGTGGGACTTCGAGAAGGCAAGGTCGACCGACGTGGCCACGCTGGTCGACGGCCCGGCGGGTCTGGGAGGGTTCCTCGACGACATCGCCGCGTTCGATCCCGGCTTCTTCGGCATCTCGCCCAACGAGGCGAACGCCATGGATCCGCAACAGCGGATCGCTCTGGAAGTGGCCATCGAGTGCCTGGACCACGCCGGTGTCACACCGGCGACGCTGTCCGGATCCACCACCGGGATCTTCATGGGCGCGTCCTCCGCCGACTACGTCCCGGACGATCTGTCGACCCTCGACGGCTGGGCGGCGACCGGCGCCTCGATGGGGATCGTGGCGAACCGGATCTCGTACGCGCTCGGCACGCGCGGCCCGACGATGACGGTGGACACGGCCTGTTCCAGCTCTTTGGTCGCGGTTCACCTCGCGGTACAGAGCTTGCGCGCCGGTGACTGCGACATCGCACTCGCCGGTGGGGTGAACGTGCTGCTCTCACCCGCGGTATCGGTGGCGTTCACGCGTTCCGGTGTGCTCTCAAGCGATGGCCGGTGCAAGACTTTCGATGCCGACGCGGACGGCTACTCGCGCAGCGAGGGCTGCGGCATGGTGGCGTTGAAACGGCTGAGCGACGCCGTCCGGGACGATGATCGGGTGCTCGCCGTGATCCGGGGTAGCGCGGTGGGGTCGAACGGCCAATCCAACGGCCTGATGGCACCCCACCCCGGTGCGCAGGAAGAACTGCTGCGTACCGCCTACCGCAATGCCGGGGTCGAACCGGGCAGTGTCGATTTCGTCGAAGCGCACGGCACGGGAACGACCTTGGGCGATGCCGTCGAGCTGTCCGCGCTCCAGGCCGTCATGACCGCGGGCCGTGACCCCGCACATCCGCTGCGGCTCGGTGCGGTCAAGACCAACCTCGGCCATCTCGAAGCCGCGGCCGGTATCGCCGGGCTCATCAAGACGGTCCTCTCGCTGTGGCACGAGCGGTTGCCGGGGAACCTCAACTACGCCACACCGAACGCCAAGCTCGCCGAATCCGATGGTCTGCTGGACGTCGTCCGCGACAGTGTCGCCTGGCCCCGCCGGGAACGGCCCCGCCTCGCAGGGATCAGCTCATTCGGCTTCGGCGGCACGAACGCGCACGTCGTCGTCGAGGAGGCTCCGCAGGAAGCGGAGGAGCCACGGCCTCGCGGTTCCGCGTCCGTCCTACTCGCGGTGGCGACGTTGTCGGCGAGTTCGGCCGAGGCGGTCCGGGCCGACGCCGAGGCGATCCTGTCCACCCTTCGGGACGGCGCCGAACCGGATGTCGCCGACATCGCGCACACGTTGACACTTCGTCGTGCCCCGGGAAGGGTTCGTGCGGCGATCGCGGCCGACACCGCCGACGAGCTGTGCTCGGCGCTGGAGGCCCTCGCCAGGGGAAGGGCGCACGGGAACGTTGTCACCGGCACCGTCCGTGATAACCCGACTCCGGTGTTCGTTTTCTCAGGCCAGGGTTCGCAGTGGATCGGCATGGGGCGTGAGCTGCTCGACGAGCCCGCCTTCGCCGACGTGATCGAGGAGCTCGAACCGATCATCGCCGAGGAGAGCGGCTTCAGCCTGCTTGAGGTCCTGCGTTCGGACGACCAACACACACTCGACTCGATCGACGTCGTGCAGCCGGTGCTGTTCGCTGTCCAGGTGGCGCTCGCGGAGACATGGCGCGCACACGGTGTCACACCGTCGGCCGTCATCGGGCACTCCATGGGAGAAGTCGCCGCGGCGGCGGTCGCCGGAGCCCTGTCCCTGACCGATGCGGCGCGGGTCACGTGCCGTCGTTCACGCGCGCTGCGCGGTATCGCCGGTCGCGGGGCCATGGCGATGATCGCTGCCGGTGAGGCCGTCGTGCAGAACGTGATCACCGAAGAGGCACTCGGCGAGGACGTCACGGTTGGCGTAGTGCCGAGTCCGAGCTCGACGGTAGTTTCCGGCTCGGTCGACGGGATCGAACGGCTGGTGAAGACGTGCACGGAACGTGGCCTCGACGCCGTCAAGGTACAGGTGGACGTCGCGTCGCACTCGTCGCAGGTGGACGACATTCTCGACGACATTCGCGCCGACCTGGCCGAGATCGTGCCGAAGGAACCGACGATCCCCGTGTACTCGACCGTGTCCGGTCACAGGTTGGATCGGTCCACGGACGCCGAGTACTGGGCGGACAACCTGCGCCAACCGGTCCTGCTGGCGGACGCCGTCAGCGCAGCAGCGGCGGACGGACACTCGGTCTTCATCGAGGTGAGTCCGCACCCCATCTTGGTCCGGCCCGTCACCGACACCCTCGCGGCGGCCGACACGGATGGTCAGGTGTTCGGAACACTCCATCGGGAACAGAGGGACGGCCTGGCGTTCTCGCTGGCATTGGCCCACCTGCACTGCCTGGGCGGTGGGATTCGATGGCCCTCGAGCATGGCCAAGGGGCGCCTGGTCGCCTTGCCGCCACGCGCGTGGAACCACCGGCGCTACTGGCGTGACCGGACACCACTCGCCGCTCCGGCCTCGGCGGAGGGACACCCACTACTCGGTACGTTCACGGTACCGGCCGACGAGCCGCGGACCCGGATCTGGCAGCTCACGATGGACCCGGTGGCACTCGGTTGGCCCGCGGCGCACCGTGTCGCCGGAACTCCCGTGGCCCCCGCCTCGTACGCACTGGGGCTTCTCACGGTGGCCGGGCGGGAATGTGGCTACGACCGCCCCTCGGCGAGGGCGGTGACCTTCCACGCTCCGATTCCCGCGGAAGGTCCGATCGACGTCCAGATCATCTGTCGCCGGGACGACGCAACGGATACCGCGGAAGCCCGCACCTTCTACCGTCCAGTGGGGAGTCTGGATTGGACCTTGTCGGTGTCGGCGCGGTTCGAACCCGCCGGGCGAGGCAAGGTCGAAGCGCCCCCGATGTCTGAGGGCTCCGAGGTCGTCACCGGGGACGATCTGTACGCGGGACTGGCTGCCCACGCCATCGAGTACGGACCCGAACTCCGCTGTGTCACGACGATGCGCGGCGACGGGCGTGCTGCCGCGGCGCAGCTGGACTTGCCGCGTCTCACCGACTCCCACGGTCAATACCCGCTACATCCGGTGTTGATCGACGGCGCCATGCAGCTCGCGGGCACCGTGCTCGAAGAGACGTCCGGGGTGTCCATCGTCGCCGCCGTCGACGCGTGGACGGTACTGCGCCCGGGCCGGCCCGACCGGGCCCAGGCGTTCAGGCGGGAACCGGAACCGAACGTCGTCGACGTCGTCCTCAGCGATGAGGACGGACCCCTCGCGATGCTCGGTGGTGTGCGTTTCGCCCCGACCGGGACGCACGCCGCGGCCCCGACCGGCACGAGGACCACGCCTTCGACCGGAGAGCTGGCCGAACTGGCCTATCAGCTGGCGTGGCGTCCGGCACCGGCGAGCCCGAGGCCGCCGCAGCAGGAGACCTGGCTGCTCCTGGGGGCGGACAGCAGTCTGTTGGACACTCTCCGGCAACGTGGTGTCCGCTGTTACCGGATGCGCGGCGAGCCGACGGCCGACGAACTGCTCGATCAGCTCCACGCGAGCGAGCCAATCGACCGGATCGTGTCCCTCACACCCGTGTCGGTGGAGGACGCCGACCCACAGGAGGCGCTCAAGCTCGTTCGCGACGCCGTGGCGACGCTGCGTGCATTGAGCACTGTGGACGATGCGCCACGATTGCACTACGTCACCCGGCACGCGGTGCAGACCGCGACGGACGACACGGCGCCGCAGGCCGCGCAAGCCGCGTTGTGGGGATTCGGCCGAACCGCCGCACTCGAGTACCCCGACCACTGGGGCGGAACGCTGGACCTCGACGAGACCGACACGCGGGCTGTTGCGGAGGCACTGCTGAAGGAACTCGTCGGGTCGACGTCCGTGCTTCAGATCGCCCGTCGGCGGGGGAAACGCCTACAGCCGCGGTTGGTCACGGCCCCGGCGCCCGAACCGGCCACATCGCTCGGTGAGGGCACGCACCTGGTCGTGGGCGGCACCGGACGACTGGGATCGCTCCTCGTACGGGAATTGGTGGCCGCTGGTGCCGAATGCGTCGTCGTGGCCTCCCGACGCGGTGGTTTCGGTCCACTGACCGACGAGGTCGAGACACTGCGGGAAAGCGGGACGCAGATCGTCGAGATGTCCTTCGACGTCCGCGACCCCGACTCCGTGACCGCCGTCGGCGATCGGTTCGGCCGTGACCTGCCGGAGCTGCGACGGG
The DNA here is from genome assembly GCF_027317685.1 of Saccharomonospora sp. Lineage (NCBI taxonomy): Bacteria > Bacillati > Actinomycetota > Actinomycetes > Pseudonocardiales > Pseudonocardiaceae > Saccharomonospora > Saccharomonospora sp. The sequence goes on along the minus strand of NZ_DAHVQP010000139.1, from coordinate 21,916 downwards.
TGTATCACTGCGCCTTCGACGGGTCGATCGCGGACATCGGCGCCCTTTCCGATGCGCAGGTGGACACGATGTTCGCCACGAAGGCGACCGGGATGGCGAACCTGCGCCACCTCGTTGCCGAACATCGTGGCGCGGACGTCGTCTGCTTCTCGTCGACGGCCGGACTGCTGGGCTCGGTCGGACTCGCGCACTGTGCCGCGGCGAGCACCTATCTCGACGCACTGGCCGGTTCCGGCGTCCGTGTGGTGGGGTTCGGCCCGATCGACCACGGAATGGACGGCGGCGAGCAGGATGAGGCTCTCCGAGTGCCGGGGCTGCGCACGTTGAACGCCGGGGTGCTGCGCTCCGTCGTGCGTGGTCTGTCGGATCGATGGCCGGGATCCCCGGTGGCCATCGTCGACGCGGAGTGGTCCTTCGTGGCCCAGGCCCACGCCTCCGGGAACGCCTCGCTGACCGCGGACCCGGTCGCCGGCAAGACCGGTACGGCGGGCAAACCGGTCGGATCCGGCGGGGCCCTCGCCGACGCGGTGCGATCGGCGAGCCCGGAGGACCGGTCGAGCGCATTGCTCGCCTACCTGCGGCACGTCATCGCCGGAGCCCTCGGGATGTCCCCGGCCGAGCTCGACGAGAGACAGAACCTCTATCAGGTCGGCATGGACTCCCTCATGACCGTCATGGTCATTCGCACGATCAGTACCGAGCTGGGATACGAACTGTTGCCCACCGTCGTCCGGGACAACCCGACGTTGCAGGCGCTGGCGGAGCACCTCGCTCGACAGTCGCTCCCGAAACGGTTTCGCGCCACGGGGAAGGCGACGGCATGAGCATGATCAACGAGATCGCGGCCTGGTACGACGAGCGCCGTGACGCATCGCTCGGGCACGGTGACTGGCACGAGGTGACGCTGGAGGACGTGCGTGGCTTCGCCGGAGTCACGCGCGACGACCAGTGGATTCACGTGGACCCGGTGCGGGCCGAGAGCGGACCCTACGGCGCGCCGATCGCGCACGGATTCCTGGTCCTGTCCCTGGTTCCTCACCTGTGTGACAGTCTGTTGGATTTCCGGTGGTCCGCGATGGCGATCAACTACCGGGTCGACAAAGTCCGTTTCCGTGCCGCGGTTCCGGTCGGCGGACACGTGCGTGCCACCGCGAAAGTGCTGAGTTGCCGAGTCCGACCACGTGAGTTGCTGGAACTGGCGTTGAACGTGTCGGTGGAGCTGCGCGGAAGCACCACACCGGCTTGCACGCTGGTGCACACGGCGCTGCACCAGGTGGCCGCTGAAGCCACGCTGCCGGTCATCCGGGGCGCGGCCGGAGATTCATCCGCGACCGACACACCGGAGCAGGCCCTCGCCCCAGTCCCTGGCGGCATGGAGAGAAACATCGAGGTCAACTAGCATGTCCGTTACCGCGCGGGAAGTTTATACATTCGCCGATCCGGTCTTCTACGACTCCCCGGAGAACTGGAACGGCACGGACGCGGACTCCTTCGAGGTCGCCCACAAGCCCGTTCCAGACGGATGGCTTCGTGACGCGAGAGGATTCTGGACGTTCCTCCGTCCCCGGGACGCGGTTCTGCCTGAGCGGGGATGGAAGGTGCACATCACGGCCGGCCCCGACCAGGCCGACAAGGCGTGCAACATCGTGTGGGATTACTGCGTCGACCACGGAATCCCGTTCAAACACCTGGCGAACTGGCGCACCTACCTGGCCGTGAACTCCAAGTACGCCCCGCGTGGCTCCAGCGGAAAGCTGGTGACCATCTACCCTCACGATGACGGTGAGCTGGAACGCATCGTCACCGAACTCGAACAGGCGTTGGCCGGTATCGAAGGCCCCGCGATACTGAGTGACCGGCGGTGGCGGGACTCGCCCGTGTTCGTCCGGTACGGGTCGTTCGCGCCGAGGATGGCGTTGGACGCGGACGGCAACCTCACGCCGGGCATACTCACCCCGGACGGTGCGCTCGTCCCCGACCGCAGGAAAGCGGGCTTCCACGTCCCACCTTGGGTGGAGCTCCCCGCGTTCCTGACGAAGGCCGGTAGCGCGAGCATGGTTTCGGCCGAGGAGTTCCCCTACACGGTCACCGAAGCCCTCCACTTCTCCAACGCGGGTGGCGTGTACCTCGCGAAGCGGAACACCGACGGGAAGACGGTGGTCCTGAAGGAGGCGCGTCCCGGCGCCGGGTTGGACCGATCGTTCACCGACGCGAGTACCAGGCTCGAACGTGAGGCAGCGACGTTGCGGATGTTGGCGGATGTCGCCGCGGTTCCGGAGATCTTCGACCTCATCGAAGCCGGTGGCCACAAGTTCATCGTCATGGAGTACGTCGAGGGCACCAACCTCTGGACTTGGTTGGGCCAACGTCATCCGATGATCGTGTTCGACGAACCGACCGAGGACGCTTACCTGGAATACGCACGGGAGGCCATGGCCGTCCTCGATGCTGTCGGCCGGACGCTCGACGACATTCACGAGCACGGCATCGGGTTCGGCGACATGAACTTCGGCAACGTCATCATCCAGGATGACGGATCTGTCCGACTCGTCGACCTCGAGATGGCCTACGAGCTGTCCGATGAGGATTACGAACCCGGTCTCGGCACCATGGGCTTCATGCCGGGCGAGGGGGCGACGGGTACCGAGATCGACGACTATGCCCTCGCCGCGCTCAAGATATCGGTGTTCCTGCCGCTGGAGAAGGTCCGGGTCTTCGACCAGTCGAGACTGGACGACCAACTGTCGATCCTGAGGGACCGGTTCCGGCTGCCAGCCGATTACGTCGAGGACATCCGGACCACACTGACCAAGCGGCCACCGGCACCTCGCAGCGAGCTCGTCGGGGCGCCACCCCCGCTCGACCTGGCCACTGCTGGGGACCTCCCGACGGCGATCGAGTCGATGCAACAGGCGATCGTCGAATCGGCGACGCCGGACCGCACCGATCGTCTCTTCCCCGGTGATTCCGCGGGCTTCTCGGCGGGAGGCGGTATGAACCTCGCCCACGGTGCCGCCGGGATTCTGTGGGCATTGCAGGAGACGGGCGCGACGATCGAGCCGGGACTCCGACAGTGGTTCCTCGACAGGGTGGACGCGGACCCCGTGATGCCGCCGGGCTTCTACAACGGCGCGCACGGAGTCGCGTACGTGCTCGACCGCTTGGGCCACCGCGACCTGGCGCTGCAGGTATTGAACCGGCCCAATGCCAGGGAGGACGCTCTCGGCTCCGTGGGGTTGTACAGCGGCTTGGCGGGTGTCGGGCTCAACCTCCTCCACTTCTCGGACATCGACGAGTTCGCGGAACGCAGGAACCAGGTGACCAAACGTCTCGTCGAAGCCCTTGAACAGCCGGTGGCCCCGCTCACGAGTACGCACTCCGGAGACGGTGACCGGGCACCCGCGAAAACGGGACTGATGCACGGGTTCGCCGGTGTCGCGCTGTACTTCCTGCGGCTGTACGAGCAAACCGGTGATCAGTCTGATCTGGACAGAGCTGTCACGGCGTTGCACCGGGACCTCGATCGGTGCGTTCGCACGGCGTCAGGCTCTTTGCAGGTCGAGGAGCCGGGGTTGAGGACGAACTGCTATCTTTCGGTGGGAAGCGCCGGGATCGCCCTCGTGGCGGACGAGCTGCTGGCACACCAACACGACGACCGTATCGCTGACGCATTGCCGGCGCTGCTGCAAGCGTGTTGCAGTGAGTTCGTGCTCCAACCGCAACTGTTCGCGGGGCGGGCGGGGATGCTGGCGGCCCTGGAGCGCAACCGACGCCGCGACCCGGCACTCGGGTTCGAGTCCGCTGCGCAGCGGCACTTGACGAACTTTAGTTGGCACGCTTTGTCCTATCGAGGGCACCTCACATTCCCCGGGGAATACTGCCTGCGTCTCTCGATGGACCTGGCAACCGGAACCGCGGGAGTTTTGATCACAATTGCGGAAATTAGTGGTGCTGGAGCGAGTTTTCTGCCATCCTTGAGTGCAAGGAATAGGCCCACCGCGAACTCCGTGTAAGCGAACTCGAAGACGCTATGAATATGGAATTTCGGAAGAGAGACTCAGGGCGCTGATCCTGCAGAACCTGAAGGTTTTCACGACGGAGATCGAGCTATCCAACAGCTCCGCGTCGTGGAACTGCTGATTAGGTGTGTCTTTTTCCGAATAGATTGTGCGGAAGGAGGTGTTTCGTGATGTCGATCCTGGACCTGCAGAACCTGGAGGTTTCTGCGACGGAGGCCGAGCTGCCCAACAGCTCCGCGTCGTACAACTGCTGACCTTGATGGTTAGTGGTTAGAGCGGTGGGGGCGTGTTCTGCACGTCCCCACCGCCGCGCAATTGAAGAAGGAACGTTGACTCTTCCGGACGGTGGCCGATGAAAGCTCTCCTTTACGCATATGGTTCGCGTGGCGACGTTCAGCCTTACCTCGCCCTGGCTCACGCAATGGTTAAAGCGGGCCACGAGGTCATGCTCGCGGGCCCGGAGAGCTTCGCCCCTCTCGCCGCACGGTACGGAATCGAATACTTCCCTCGCAGCGAAGAACTGCTGGACTTCTATTACAATGATCCGGATGTCGCCGATTGGCTTCGTAACCAGGGTCATGACTATCGAGCCACGGCGAAGATCAGGAACCGGGCCCTCACCAAACTCGGTGAGTACATGGCCCCGCGTTTCCCCGAGATGTTGAAGGAACTGTCCGACGCCGCCGATCAGTTCGGTCCGGACATGATCATTCAGTCCTACGAGATGTGGCCGTGGGAAGAGGCTCATCACGTTGCGGAGAAGTTGGACGTGCCGTACGCCGTCGCGACCCTGTTTCCCAATGTCGTTCCTAACTGGACTTACCCGGTCAAGTTCGTCCCTCCACATTGGCGATTGCCGGGTGTGGTGAGTCGGCTGACCTACGAGTTGCCGAGGCTGGTCCGGCCCGTCGGCTATCGCGACATCGCTGACTGGCGGCATCGCGTCCTGGGGTTGCCCGAGAGGAAGGGCGTACATCCTTTGCGCACGGTCGACGGGAAGCCCGTTCCTGTGGTGCACGGATTCAGCAGCAGGCTGGTGCCCGAGGCGAAGGGCTGGCCGCCGAATTCCCGGACCACAGGGTTCTGGTTCCTCCCCACGCCTCCCTCGTTCGAACCCGATCCGGAGCTGGTGAGGTTCCTGGACTCCGGGTCGAAGCCGGTGTGCGTCACTTTTGGCACGGTGCGGGGAACCGATCCCCGTCGTGCTGGTGAACTCGTCGTCGAGGCCGTACGTCGCGCGGGCACACGTGCCGTGGTCATCAAGTCGCGCGGCAGTATCGAGATCCCCGCTCCCCCCGCGGACGTCTTCGTCACGGACGACGTGCCGTACCCGTGGCTGCTTCCTCGGGTCGCTGCCGTCGTGCACGCGGCGGGAGTCGGCACCGTCAACGAGGCACTGCGAGCGGGCGTGCCGCAGGTCGCCTGTCCCGTGCACAACGAACAGGCCTCCTGGGCCATGCGAGCCCACGCGATCGGTGTCGCGCCGCGTCCGATCCGCAATCGTGACCTGGAATCCGACAATCTGGCGCAGGCGATCCGTACCGCGACGAATGACCCCGAGATCGCCCGCCGGGCTGAGGAACACGGCGCGGCGGTGCGGCAGGAGACGGGAGCGGCGACCGCGGCGATGGTGCTGGAGCAGGTCTACAAGCAGCAGGTCACGGCGGGAGTCAGTGGCGCACGGTAGGGCCGGGAACAGCGTGGGCTGCGCCACGTGCGGTGAAGAACCCGCTCGACACCGGGGTGGTGATGTCAGGGGTCTGGTCGAGCGCGGCCACCAAGGACGTCACCCGCCGGATCGCCGTGAGGGGGACCGGACCTCGGGTCGGTGGGAATCGCGGAATCTGCCGTCGGACCGGTCCTCGATGAGGTCGGACGGGTGCTAGCGGGAGCGGTTCACAGGGCGACGGCCGTATGACACGCGCGGTAGGGCGGTGCCGCTGTCGGTAGAGGACGAGGCGATGTAGCCGCGCCACGCGCCCGATTCCCGGCCTCGGCTTTCGATGTAGTGCTTGAACCCGGCCAGTCCTTGTTCGGCGAGCTGGGCGGCCATGTCCGCCGCGGTGTCGGGCACCGTCAGTTCGGCCATGACCCGGCTGTGGTGGTCATCCAGTTGCTGGAACGTGGCTCTGCCAAGGTGCGCGGGGCCCTGCGCCGCTTGCCAGGCGATCCACTCGTCCGGTTGCTGGTCGACGATGTCGACCTCGAACATGTGGCGTCGTCCGGCCAGTTCGATATCTCCGTGCAGCAGGGTGTCCGTGCGCTGGATGAGCCGTTGTAGGTAGTCGACGAAGTGGGGGAACGTCTCAAGCTGGGTCCACTGGTTGTAGGCAGTGCTCACCGGGACGTGTACGTCGATCGAGCGTTGAATGGTACTCACGGCGACTCCTCACCACGGATCACTCAAGCACTACCCGATCGAGTCACGTCTCACACCGGCCCACCGGAGACAGCCGGGTTGTTCGGGAAGGTGAACGCTCGTTCGACCGGGATGGCCTCGGCGTGCCCGTCGTCGACGGCGAACCGGGACAAAGACGGGAGGACCAGCGCCGAACGCTCGGGCGCACGCGGCAACAGCTCGTACGCTGGACTGGTGCGGATGAGACCGACTGTGAGCTGGACACCGACGGGGTCGGCGCCATGGACAACGGATCTGGCCGAGGTCGTCCGAGTGGTCGGCGGCCGTGGTGTCGTGGTCCTCAGCGGGGCGGGCCTGTCCACCGAGTCCGGTATTCCGGACTACCGCGGTGCCGGGGGAACGCTGCGGCGGCATTCGCCGATGACGCACCAGGAGTTCATCGGTAGCGAGGCCGCCAGACAGCGGTACTGGGCTCGCAGTCACCTCGGCTGGACGGCGGTGGCGCAGGCCCGGCCGAATGTGGGCCACCGGGCGGTGGCGGTGCTCCAACGGGACGGATACCTCTCCGGGATCATCACGCAGAACGTCGACGGACTGCACCAGGCGGCGGGTGCCACGGCAGTGATCGAACTGCACGGCAGCCTCAGCCGGGTCGTGTGCCTGGACTGCGGAGAGATCAGTTCTCGACGGTTCCTCGAACAGCGGCTGCGAGAGGCGACCCCGGACTTCCGCGCCGGGGCCACCCGCCTCAACCCGGACGGCGACGTCGACTTGCCCGAGGAGGTCGTGCGCGAATTCCGGATCGTGTCATGCCATGCCTGCGGAACCGGGGTGCTCAAGCCGGACATGGTGTTCTTCGGTGAGAACGTGCCACGACCCCGCGTGGACGAGTGCTACCGCCTGGTCGACGACGCGAACGCGCTTCTCGTGCTCGGCTCCTCCTTGGCCGTGATGTCCGGACTGCGCTTCGTCCGACACGCCGCGAAAACGGGCAAGCCGGTGCTCATCGTGAACAAAGGTGAAACCCGAGGTGACCCCCACGCGCTGGTGCGGGTCGATCGGACCTTGGGCCCCGCGTTGGCCGAACTGGCCGAACGACTCGGCTGCCCACTGTCCGAACCAGCCGTGGACGGGGCCCGGCGCCGCGTGCCACCGGTGCCCGAGATGCCGCGACGGTAGCCCGGTTATTCGGCCGCGCGGCGGAGCAACGGGGTGATCCGGTAACCCACGAGTTGCCGCATCACCAAGCTGGTGTTGGTGCGCTCGATTCCGGAGATGGCGAGGATGCGGCCCGCGATGCGGTAGAGGTCATCGGCGTCGCGGGCGACCACGTGGATCATCAGGTCCACCGGGCCGGAGATGCCGTGGACCTCCAACACCTCGGGGATCTCGGCGAGTGCTTCGGCGACCTCGTCGAGCAGGCGCTGGGCCACCTGGGCGGTGATGAACGCGGTGAGCGGATATCCCAGCGAAGCCGGTGGGATGCGGCGCTCGAACGAGTCGAGGGTGCTCTCCTCCAGGCGTGTGAGCCGGGATTGCGCCGTGTTGCGGGAGACGCCGACACGGTCGGCGAGGGCGAGAGTGGTCGCGCGGGGGTGTCGGGTCAACTCCAACAGGAGCTTGGCATCGACCGCACCGACCGGGCCGTCGTGGGGCATTGTGCTCACCTCTTCGCCGCACCTGCGAGCTCTTATTGCGCAGATTGCTCAACTTAATGGCCAACTATTGAGCATCAGTCCAACAGATTGCTTCACTGGCAGCAACCTGCACGCTTGAACGAGGATGGCGAGATGAGCGAGTCCGTCACCACCCCGCCCACCACGGACGTCCTGCGCGCGATAGAGGACCGAGTGCTGTGGTTGTCGAGCGCGATCATCCACCACGCCAATCGGGTCCGGCCGAACCCGTCGGGATTGAAGGTCGGCGGACACCAGGCATCGTCGGCCTCGATGGTGTCGATCATGACCGCGTTGTGGTTCAACCACCTGCGCCCGCAGGACCGGGTGTCGGTGAAACCGCACGCCTCGCCGGTGTTGCACGCGATCAACTACCTGTTGGGTGAGCTGGACGAGTCGTACCTGCCTCGGCTGCGCGAGTTCGGTGGACTGCAGAGCTATCCGAGCCGCATCAAGGATCCCGACCCCGTCGACTATTCCACCGGATCGGTCGGCATCGGCGCGACCGCGCCGATCTGGGGCGCGATGTCCCGACGCTACGTCGACATCGCCTTCGGGGGCGCGGGAACCGGGCGGCAGTACTCGCTGGTCGGGGACGCCGAGCTGGACGAGGGCGCCGTGTGGGAGGCCGTGCTCGACCCCGGTGTCGCCGAGCTGGGGGAGGTCGTCTGGATCGTCGACCTCAACCGCCAGTCGTTGGATCGGATCGTGCCCAACATCGCCGCCGACAAGCTGCGGAAGATGTTCGCCGCCGCCGGCTGGCAGGTCATCCAGCTCAAGTACGGCAGTTTGTTGGAAGAGCTGTTCACGCGTCCGGGCGGTGCCGAGCTGCGGCAGCGCATCGACACCATGACCAACCCGGAGTACCAGCGGCTGTTGCGGTGTGACGCCACCGAATTGCGCCGCCGTCTGCCAGGTGAAGGGCCTTCGTCCAAAGCCATCGCCGAACTCGTCGCCGGACTCGATGACACCACACTGGTCGATGCGATCGCGAATCTCGGCGGACACGATCTGGCGGCGCTGGACCGCGCTCTGGGCGCGATCGACGACACCCGCCCCACGGTGATCTTCGCCTACACCGTCAAAGGCTACGGCTTGGCGACGAAGGGGCATCCGCAGAACCACTCGGCGCTGCTCACCGATGAGCAGATGCGTGAGCTGGCCGAGCGCCTGGGCGCCGATCTGGACAACCCGTGGCGCGCGTTCCCCGAGGGAAGCCCCGAACACGAGCTGTGCCAGGCAACCGCGCGACGCCTGAAGCGGCCCGAGTTCCCCGCTCTTCCCCCACCCGCGATCCCCGTCGACTTCGGCCGCACCCCCTCCGGCACCGCCACCACGCAGGCCGCGCTGGGCCGTGTTCTGCTCGACCTCACCCGCGAAGCACCCGACGCCGCGCGGCGCGTCGTCACCGTCAGCCCCGACGTCAGCTCCACCACCAACCTGGGCGGCTGGATCAACAAAGTCGGTGTGTGGTCGGTCCGGGAACGTCCGAACTGGTTCGCCGACGATGCCGAGACCATCCTGCAGTGGCAGGAAAAACTCACCGGGCAGCACATCGAGCTCGGTATCGCCGAGGTCAACCTGGTCGGCCTGATCAGTGAGCTGGGCGCGACCTGGAGCCGCTGGGGACAGCCGCTCCTGCCGATCGGGGTGCTCTACGACCCGTTCGTCGAACGGGCTCTGGAACCGTGGTCCTACGGCATCTACGCCGGTGGTCAGTCGATCCTCGTCGGCACCCCGTCCGGCGTCACTCTCGCACCCGAGGGCGGAGCACACCAGTCGATCAAGACGCCGTCGATCGGCCTGGAGCAGCCCGGCTGTCTCACCTACGAGCCGGCGTTCGCCCAAGACGTCGAATGGACGTTGCTCGCCGCTCTCGCCCAGCTCGGCAAACCCGGCGGCTCGTCGGCCTACCTGCGGCTGTCCACCCGACCCGTCGATCAGACATTGGCCGCCGTGCCTACCGATCCCGCTGCCCGGGAACGCCGTCGACGCCAGGTCGTCGCCGGCGCCTATGCCCTGCGCCGCACCGAGAACGTGAAGGTCACCATCGCCGCCATGGGCGCCGTGGTTCCCGAAGCCCTCGACGCCGCCGGTCGTCTGGACCAGATCGGCATCCCCGCGGACGTGGTGTGCGTGACCAGCCCCGGCCTGCTCTACCGAGCTGTGCGCGCACGACAGGGCCACGAGCGAGCCGACTCCTGGATCCTTGACCAGGTCTTCCCCGCGCAGCGCGCCACGCCGCTGGTCACCGTCCTGGACGGACATCCGCATACTCTGTCGTTCCTGGCCACGATCAACCGGGTGGCCACCACCGCGCTCGGTGTGGCCAGCTTCGGACAATCAGGTTCACTGGAGGATGTCTATCGCCACCACGGCATCGACTCCGACAGTATCGTTCGCGCCGCGCTCGACATCACCGACTGAATCGGGGAAGTGGCATCCCATGGTCTTGTCCATCCTCGACTCGGCGGGGCGGGGTGTCCGAGTGAACGGGGCTCGGCACCGTCTGAAGAGGATCGGTAGTCGTTTCAACGCCTTGTTTCTCCGGAGTCGTACCTTGATCCTGTTCGATTGCGGAGACAGTCGGGTTGAACACCGGTGTGGTCTTCGTGGTCGGCTGGCCGACCGGCTCGGCTGCCGGGTCGCCTGAACACGCCGTGGCCTAAGTGCCGAGCATACGGACCGGCTGTCGAGGCGTCGGTGTCCGACGGGCCCTTCATTGTCGGTGACGATGTTCCACTGACCGTGACCATCGCCAACGCGGGAGACGCCGATGCCCACGGTGTCACCGTGAGCGTGTACGGCGAGGGTTACTTCTCGTTCAGCGTTCCGGACGAGCAGCTCGACGGCTACACCGGGGCGGGGAAAACCCTTCCGGCCGGGGAATCGGTCACGCTGGAACCCACCGGCACCATCCATGAATGGTGGGACGGGGAGCCACACATCTCCGTGTACGTGCGAAGCTCGAACGCCGGGTCCGACTCGGTTCAATACCTGACGCTGCCCGTCGTGCCCCTGACCGAAACCCATCCGGTGAACGGACTCGTCTACGGCGACGCGGACGAAAACGGCGCCTACGACGAGGGTGAGGGGCTGGCGGGAGTCACCGTCAAGTTGTTCCGCCCCGGTTACAGCAAAAGCGTCAAGACCGACGAGGACGGACGGTACAGTTTCACCGACGTGCCCGCCGGCGTGTACCTCCACAGTGTCGGCCAGATCGAGGACGGTTGGGTCGGCGACACCAGAACCGAGGGACTGCGAGTCGACGGGTCCGGGGAACACACCGGGATCGAATTCCGCATGGTCCGTCCTGTCTCCGACGTGTTGATTCCGACAATGGAATTCGACAAGGACAGTTACCGGTCCGGCGAAACCGCGCACATGACGATCACCCTGACCAACGAGGGCAGCGAGCCCCTCGCCGGTGTGACGGCGTTCTGCGGAGGAGCCGGCAACGACAACGAGCTGGGGGCGTCTCGAAGCCGGAGCACTTCGGTGACCTGGTCTGGAGTGGTAAAGGGGTCACCGTGGAGCCGGGAGGAACCCAGACCTACCACGTCACCGGGATCGTGCCCGACGGTGCGGCCGACTACGGGTTCGTGGTCGTCGGGTGTCATTTCGGCCCGGGAGAGGGCACCTCGGGACATCCGTATGTGGACGCCCGGGCCAAGGTGCCGGGGCGGGCCTCCGACGCGACCGTCGCCCTCTTCCACGATCGTGATGGCGACAACATCGACGACGACGACGAGTACGTGCCCGGCGTGACGGTCGGACTGCGAGACGTCGACGACGCGGACGCCCCGATGGTGACGGCTGTGACCGATGAGCAGGGGCGCGCGGTGTTCACCGACCAGCAGGCGGGCCTGTACCACATCGAGATCTTCGGTCCGTGGCAGCGCGAGGAGGGCGCCGCCGCCTTCGCCCGAGTACACGCGACGTACGGCGAACACCACAACACGACCACCGTCGGCATCGTCCCGGGACCTGACCGGCCGTTGCCGGGTGAGGACGGGGACAGCGCCGGTGACTCACTGGTGGGTGTCTCGCTCGAAGACCCGTCGGCGAATCCGCCGGCTGGTTCCCAGAACCGGGCGGACGACGTCGACACACTCGCCTCCACCGGGACCGACGCGGTGACGCTCGTCGGCGTCGGAGCAGCGGTACTGCTCGTCGGTGCCGCCACGGTTGTGATCACGCGCCGCCGTGGGAACAGCTCGACCGCTTAGAGACCGTGCGGGTCACGCCGGTGGATCACTCGGCCCGCCCGCCGACCCGTGCCGTGAGTTCGGCGGCCGTGGTTTTGACCTCGGCCGCCGCCTCGGGCCATTCCCGTCCGCACTCCCGTTCGCCGTCGCATTCGTGTCGGAACGTCACGCTGATCGCCGCGATCGGCCGTCCATCCGGGTTGAACACCGGCGCGGCCACCGAGGCGAACCCCTCGGTGACGTAGCCGTCCTCCACCGCCCAGCCACGTCGGCGTTCTGCCGAGAGCAGGCGCCGCAGTCGTGGCAGGTCGGTCGGTCCCCGCTCGGTGCGGAGCACGAAACTCGCCGCGCTCGGGAACAGGGCCCGCACCTGAGCCGCAGGCAGATGGGCGAGCATCGCGCGCCCCGACGCGGGTAGGTGCGCGGGCAACCGTACGCCGACGTCGGTGACCAGACCCAACGGCCACCGGGGCTGTTCCCGCAGCAGATACAGCGTTTCGGCGCCGTGCAGCACACCGAGATGGGCGGTGAGATCGAGGCGGGAGACCAGCCGCCGCAGCAGTGGGCGCGCCAGCTCCTCCAGCGGGTCGTGCCGCAGGTAGGCCGACCCGACCTCGAAGGCCGCCAGCCCCAGCCCGTAGCGGCGCTCCTCGGGCAGGTGGGTCGCGAATCCGGCGTTCACCAGTTCGGACAGCAGGTGGTACGTCGTCGAACGAGGCAGGCCGAGCTCGCGTGCCACCGACGCGGCGGTCACCGGTTCGGCCTTCGTGGCCAACAGCCGCAGCACCGCCAACCCTCGGCGTAACGCGGGGACGTCGCTGCTGGCACCCACCACGCACCTCCGAGCACCTTCCGACTGTCTGGAGTTCCAGACAGTCTCGCTCCTCGTGGCCTCGCTCGCGAGCCTTACGCGAGGTGTGATGGAGGACATGCGAGCAGTTCCCATCGGCCACCCGCCCCTGACCAGGGACCAGGTGGTCGCCGTGGCCCGCGACGGCGCACCCGTCGAAGTGACCCCCGAGGCGATGCAGGCCGTCGCCGAGGCACGCGCCCACGTGGACGCGCTGGCCGCCTCGGCCCGCCCCACGTACGGCGTGTCCACCGGGTTCGGGGCCCTGGCCGTCAAATACATCCCCGCCGAACGTCGCGCGCAGCTGCAACGATCACTCGTGCGCTCCCACGCCGCCGGAGCGGGGCCCGAGGTGGAACGCGAAGTGGTGCGGGCCCTGATGCTGTTGCGTCTGCGCACCCTCGCCACCGGCCACACCGGAGTGCGTCCGTCGACCGTGCGGGCGATGGCGGACCTGCTCAACGCCGGGATCGTGCCCGTGGTGTCAGAACACGGTTCACTCGGCTGCTCCGGAGACCTCGCGCCGCTGTCGTCGGTGGCGTTGGCACTCATGGGAGAGGGCCAGGTCCGCGACGTCCACGGTACGCTGCGGCCCGCCGCCGACGCACTGGCCGAGGCGGGTATCGAGCCGGTGGAGCTGGGGGAGAAGGAAGGCCTCGCGCTCATCAACGGCACCGACGGCATGCTCGGCATGCTCGCACTCGCGCTCGCGGATCTCCGCCTCCTCCTCGACACCGCCGATCTCACCGCCGCCATGAGCGTCGAGGCGCTGCTCGGCACCGACCGAGCGTTCGCCGCCGACCTGATAGCCCTGCGCCCTCACCCCGGACAGGCGTTGTCGGCCGAGAGGATGACCCGGTTCCTCGCCGGGTCGGAGGTCGTCGCCAGCCACCGCGGCCCGGACTGCACGCGGGTGCAGGACGCCTACTCGCTGCGTTGCGCGCCCCAGGTGCACGGAGCGGCCCGCGACATCGTCGCCCACGCGGAGACCGTCGCCAACCGGGAACTCGCCGCCGTCGTCGACAACCCCGTGGTACTGACCGACGGTCGCGTCGAGTCGAACGGCAACTTCCACGGTGCCCCGCTGGCGTACGTGTTGGACTTCCTCGCCATTGCCGTCGCCGACGTGGCGAGCATGGCCGAACGCCGCACCGACCGGCTGCTCGACGTCGCCCGCTCCCACGGACTGCCGCCGTTCCTCGCCGACGACCCGGGCGTCGACTCGGGACACATGATCGCCCACTACACGCAGGCCGCCGTGGTCGCTGAGCTGAAACGACTGGCCGTCCCGGCGTCGGTGGACTCCATTCCCACCAGCGCCATGCAGGAGGACCACGTGTCGATGGGATGGGCGGCGGCCCGCAAACTGCGCCGCGCCGTCGACGGGTTGACGACCGTGCTCGGCATCGAACTGCTCACCGCGGCACGCGGCCTCGACCTGCGGGCCCCGTTGTCCCCGGCCCCGGCGACCGCCGCCGCGCTCACCACGCTCCGCGAGCACGTGCCCGGGCCGGGACCCGATCGGCACCTGGCACCCGACATCGCCACCGCCGCCGACCTGATCCGCTCCGGCACCGCACTCCGCGCTGCCGAGGAATCCCGTGGGGAGGAACGATGACCGCACCCGTGAGAGCGTCCCGGGGCACCACGCTCACCGCGCGCTCCTGGGCAACCGAAGCGCCTCTGCGCATGCTGCACAACAACCTCGACCCCGACGTGGCCGAACGCCCCGAGGACCTCGTCGTCTACGGCGGAACGGGGAAAGCGGCACGGGACTGGCCGAGTTTCCACGCCATCACCGCCGAACTCACGGATTTACGTGAGGACGAGACCCTGCTAGTGCAGTCCGGTCGTCCCGTGGGAGTCCTGCGCACGCACGAATGGGCGCCGCGCGTGTTGCTGGCCAACTCCAACCTCGTGCCCGACTGGGCGAGTTGGCCGGAGTTCCGTCGACTGGACGCGCTCGGACTGACGATGTACGGGCAGATGACGGCCGGGTCGTGGATCTACATCGGGACCCAGGGCATCCTCCAGGGCACCTACGAGACGTTCGCGGCCGTGGCCGAGAAACGGTTCGGCGGGTCGTTGCGCGGCACTCTCACCGTCACGGCCGGACTCGGCGGCATGGGCGGTGCGCAACCGTTGGCGGTCACGATGAACGAGGGCGTGGCGCTGGTGGTGGAATGCGACGCCGAGCGTGCGCGCCGCCGGGTGGAGACTCGCTACCTCGACGAGGTCGCACCCGATTTGGACAGCGCCGTTCGCACGGTGGAGGCCGCCAAACGGGAAGGCCGACCGCTGTCGGTGGCCGTGATCGGCAACGCCGCCGA
The DNA here is from genome assembly GCF_027317685.1 of Saccharomonospora sp. Lineage (NCBI taxonomy): Bacteria > Bacillati > Actinomycetota > Actinomycetes > Pseudonocardiales > Pseudonocardiaceae > Saccharomonospora > Saccharomonospora sp. Next base: position 6,474 of record NZ_DAHVQP010000139.1, on the reverse strand, counting down.
GGTGCTGCCCGCGCTGCTGCGACTGGGTGTCGAGGTGGACATCGTCACCGACCAGACCTCCGCGCACGACCCGTTGTCCTATCTGCCCAAGGGCGTGGCCGTGGACGACTGGCACGACTACGCCACCGCGAAACCCGACGAGTTCACCGACCGTGCCCGTGAGTCGATGGCCGAGCACGTGAACGCCATGGTGGGTTTCCTCGACGCCGGTGCGGAAGTGTTCGACTACGGCAACTTCCTGCGCGGTGAGGCGAAACTCGGCGGCTGTGAACGCGCGTTCGACTACCCGGGTTTCGTGCCCGCCTACATCCGCCCGTTGTTCTGCGAGGGCAAGGGCCCGTTCCGCTGGGCGGCACTGTCGGGGGAGGCGGCCGACATCGCCGCGACCGACCGCGCCGTGTTGGAGCTGTTCGGTGACGACGAGAGGTTGGCGCGCTGGATACGCATGGCGGGTGAGCGCGTGGCGTTCCAGGGGCTGCCCGCGCGTATCTGCTGGCTCGGCTACGGCGAACGCGAGGTCGCAGGAGCGCGGTTCAACGAGATGGTGGCCCGAGGCGAATTGGCCGCGCCCGTCGTCATCGGACGGGACCACCTCGACTGTGGGTCGGTGGCCTCCCCCTACCGCGAGACCGAGGGCATGGCCGACGGCTCGGACGCCATCGCCGACTGGCCGTTGTTGAACGCTTTGGTCAACACCGCATCGGGGGCGACGTGGGTGTCGATCCACCACGGCGGTGGCGTGGGGATGGGCCGTTCCGTCCACGCCGGTCAGGTCACCGTCGCCGACGGCACCGAGCAGGCGGGCCGCAAGATCGAACGGGTGCTCACCAACGACCCCGCCACAGGCGTGCTGCGGCACGTCGACGCCGGATACGACCGTGCCCGCCGGGTGGCCGCCGAGCGAGGTCTGCACATTCCGATGCCCGAGGAGGAGAGCCACGCATGAGCCGCGCGATACCGTTACTGGAAGCGATCGCCGACGTGGGCGCCGATCCCGTGCGCGGCGGGTACTCGCGCCACGGCTTCGACCGGGTGGAGCTGGAACTGCGCGAATGGTTCACCGCCGAGGCCGAGACCAGGGGACTGGACGTGCACACCGACCGCAACGGGAACCTGTGGGCGTGGTGGGGTGCGCCCGGCCCGAACGCCGTGGTCACCGGCAGCCACCTCGACTCCGTTCCCGGCGGTGGGGCGTTCGATGGCCCGCTCGGAGTGGTGTCGGCGCTCGCGGCCGTGGACGTGTTGCGGGCACGCGGCTTCCGGCCCGCACGACCGTTGGCGGTAGTGGTGTTCGCCGAGGAGGAGGGTGGGCGGTTCGGCGTCCCGTGCTTGGGCTCGCGGCTGCTGACGGGCACCCTCGACGCCGACCACGCCCGCGCGCTGCGTGATCCGGACGGGGTGACCCTGGCGGAGGCGATGTCGACGGCGGGCCTCGACCCGGCGTGGGTGGGCCGTGACGACGAGGCATTGTCCCGTATCGGCTGCTTCGTCGAGCTGCACGTGGAACAGGGACGCGGACTCGTGGACGTCGACGCACCGGTGGGGGTGGCCGATTCGGTCCTCGCGCACGGCCGTTGGCGGTTGACGTTCCACGGGGAAGGCAATCACGCCGGTGCCACGCCGTTGACCGACCGTGCCGACCCGATGTTGCCCGCAGCGTCAGTGGTGCTGGCCGCCCGCCGCATCGCGGGAGCGGTGCCCGAAGCGCGGGCCACGGTCGGTCGTGTGGTTCCCCTTCCGGGCGGGACGAACGTCATCCCATCCACAGTGGACTTGTGGTTGGACGCCCGTGCGAGCGACGACGGTGACACGCGAGCCGTCGTCGACGAGATCCTCGCCGAGGCCGAGGAAACCGCGAAGGCGGAGGGCTGCACCGTCACCGTGCGCGAGGAATCCTACGGCGGCACCGTCACCTTCGACGTCGGTCTGCGTGACGAGCTGTCCGGCGTGCTGGGCGGTGTTCCGGCGTTACCGACGGGCGCGGGACACGATGCGGGAATCCTCGCCGGCCGGGTACCCACCGCGATGCTGTTCGTCCGCAACCCGACCGGCATCAGCCACGCCCCGGCCGAACACGCCGAGCCGGAGGACTGCGAAACCGGCGTCGTCGCACTGGCCCGGGTGCTCGCCCACCTCACGGAGACACCGTGCTGAGCTACTGGTGCGAGCGTGCGTGGCTGCCCGACGGGGTGGCGGATGGGATCCTGGTCACAGTGGCCGCCGACGGCGGCATCCGCTCCGTCGAGCGGGCGGGGCCGCGCCCGCACTCACATCGGTTGTTCGGGCTGGTGCTGCCAGGGTTCGCCAACGCGCACTCGCATGCCTTTCACCGCGCGTTACGGGGACGTACTCACAGTGCGGGCGGCACGTTCTGGACCTGGCGCGAGACGATGTATCGGGTGGCGGGCCGACTCGACCCCGACTCCTATCACCGTCTCGCCAGGGCGGTCTACGCCGAGATGGCGCTCGCCGGGGTGTCGTGCGTGGGCGAGTTCCACTATCTGCACCACGGCCCGGACGGGCGCCGTTACGCCGAGCCGAACGCGATGGGCGAGGCGTTGCGGCAGGCCGCCGCCGAGGCCGGAATCCGACTGACCCTGCTGGATGCGTGCTATCTCACCGGAGGTATCGGCGAACCACTGGAGGGGGTGCAGCGCAGGTTCGGCGACGGCAGCGCGCACGCCTGGAGGGAACGGGTCGAAGCTCTGGCCCCGAGCGTCACCGACGCCAACACCCGCGTCGGCGCCGCCGTGCATTCCGTGCGGGCCGTGCCCGCAGAGGCCCTGTCGGACGTGGCGGACGCGCTACCCGGTCGACCGCTGCACGTGCACGTCTCCGAACAACCCGCCGAGAACGAGGCCTGTCAGGCCGTCTACGGACGCAGTCCGGTCGCGTTGTTGCACGAGTCCGGAGTGCTGTCCCCGCGCACCACGGCCGTGCACGCCACACACCTGAGCACCGACGACATCGCACTGCTCGGGGGTTCCGGCACCGCGGTGTGCTGCTGCCCGAGTACCGAGGCCGACCTCGCCGACGGCCTGGGACCGATGCGGGAACTCGTCGACGCCGGATGCGCACTGTCGCTGGGCAGCGACCAGCACGCCGTGGTGGACCCGCTGGCCGAGATGCGGTTGGTGGAGTACGGGGAGCGACTCCGTACCGGGCGGCGGGGACGATTCGACCCGCACGAACTACTACACCATGCCACTGTGGACGGTCATGCGAGCCTGGGTTGGCCGGAGGCGGGACGGATCACTCCCGGAGCGCCCTGTGACCTGGTGGCCGTCCGGGAGGACACTCCGAGAACAGCGGGCGCGCTGCCCGAACAGATTCCCATGGTGGCCTCAGCATCCGATGTGGACTCCTTGGTGGTCGGTGGAAGGATCGTCGCGCAGGAGGGTGTGCACACGACACTCGGAGACGTCGGGACACTGCTGGCACGCGAGATCGAGGAACTGTGGAAATGACGGCGACACTCGTCACGGGTATCGGTGAGCTCACCACGAACGACCCCGAGCTGGGACGGCTCACCGACGCGGCACTGGTGCTGGAAGGAACACGAGTGGTGTGGGTCGGGCCGGGCGCGCGAGCTCCCGACACCGACGAGCGCGTCGACGTCGAAGGACGTACCGTGCTCCCGGGCTGGGTGGACAGCCACACCCACCTCGTGTTCGCCGGCGACCGTTCCTCCGAGTTCGCCGCGAGGCTCGCCGGGCAGCCGTATGACGCGGGCGGCATCGCCGTCACCGTGGGGGCGACGCGATCCGCCCCCGACCACGTGCTCGCGGCTACCCTACGACGGCTGGTGCGCGAGGCGGTGAACCAGGGTACGACCTGTCTCGAAACGAAGACCGGGTACGGACTCACCGTGGCCGACGAGACCCGATCCGCTCGGTTGGCGAGCGAGATCGTCGACGAGGTCACGTTCCTGGGTGCGCACGTGGTGCCGTCCGGATGGAGTGCCGACGACTACGTGCGGCTCGTGTGCGGTGAGATGCTCGGCGCGGTGGCCCCGTATGCGCGGTGGGCGGACGTGTTCTGCGAGCGTGGTGCTTTCGACGCCGAGCAGTGTCGTGAGGTGCTGACGGCAGCCGACCGTGCGGGGTTGGGTCTGCGTGTGCACGGTAATCAGCTCGGTCCCGGGCCGGGTGTGTTGCTGGCGGTGGAACACGGTGCGGCGAGCGTGGACCATTGCACGTATCTCACTGACTCCGATGTGGACGCATTGGCTAACTCCGACACGGTGGCGACGTTGCTGCCCGCCTGCGACCTGTCCACTCGTCAGCCGTTGCCGGACGCCCGGGCGTTGCTCGACGCCGGGGCGACCGTGGCGTTGGCGTCGAACTGTAATCCCGGCTCGTCTTACACGACATCGATGGCGTTCTGTGTCACCACGGCGGTGCTCCAGATGGGGATGACGGTGGACGAGGCCGTGCGTGCGGCGACCTGGGGAGGCGCACGAGCGCTGCGCCGTGAGTCGGGCGAGGATGCCGTGGGCGTGCTCCGGCCGGGCGCACGGGCGGATGTGCACGTCCTCGACGCGCCCTCGGTGGCCCATCTCGCCTACCGCCCCGGTGTCCCCTTGACCCACGCGGTGTGGCGAGCGGGCCGCCGAGTCCGATGACTCTCCCCGCCGGCGTGTCCGCGCTCGCCGCACGCTCGTGCCGACTTCACCGATGCCCGTCGCCGGAGGGAGCGGCCCGAAGTAGCTCCGCCACGCCGTCGAGCACGCGAGCGAGCCCGAACCGGAACCATTCGTCGAGACCGGCCGCGGTCGGCGAACCGACCGGGCCGGCCCCGGTCCACCCGTCGCCGGTGGTGATCGTTGTCGGAAGAGCGCGCCCGGCGAGACCGCAGGAGTCTTTCCCTTCGGCGCGACCGGATGACCGAGGTAGGTGCCGTCCCTACGCGTTCTCGGGGAGCGGCGGGATGTCCTGGGCCGGAAACCCGGAACGGACCCGCCATTCGCGGTCGCAGACCCAACAGGTGGGGTCGTGCCACCAACCCGACAGCTCCACGAAGTCCTGCTTCCGAGGGATGACCTCGATCCCGCATAACGTGTCGAACGCGATACCGGGATGCGGTACGGCGGTCTTTTCGATGTTGTAGGCGTGCCGCCGTCCTTCAGCCTGTTGCCAGCGAAATGGTCCCATCGTCGTCCCCCTGCTTGCTGATCTGTGCTGATCACGTTGTCTGTCTACGGGCTGTAGTTGCAATCTCCCGATCGTGTGACTTGCTGGACCCCGTGTGAGGCTGACTACGATTCCGCTCGTGCCTGTTGACACCACCGGTCTGACGACACGCGCTCGAGCGCTGGCTGCGGCGATCCGCAAACTGCTCGACGCGTCGGGAATGAGTGGGCGGGAGCTTTCGCAACGACTAGGGTTCAGCCATGGCACGGTGTCGCACTGGGTCACGGGGCGTCGTCTACCGAGCCCGGAGGACATGGCGTCGTTGCTGACGCTTCTCGGTATCAAGGGGGAGGAGAAGCAACGCCTCATCGACCTGGCCAGGCACGCGGCGGAACCGAACTGGCTGGTGGTGGGCATGCCGGGAATCCCGCAACAACTCGCGGGTGCCATCGAGTCGGAACGCCACGCGTCGTCCCTGGTCGAGTGGTCCCGGGACATCGTGCCAGGGTTGTTGCAGACGGCGGATTACGCACGCGCGCTCGCCACGGCGGTCGGCCTGCCGGAGCCCGAAGTCGATGCTCGTGTGCTGCTCAGAGTGGGCCGGTCCGAAGTGATCACGCGACGCGACCCCGTTGAGCTGTTGGCTCTCATCAGCGAGGACGCGTTGCACGAGAAGATCTGCGTGCCCGAGGTGATGCTTGACCAACTCCGACATCTACTGTGCATGGCCGAACGCCCCAACGTCACCATTCAGGTCGTGCCACCGCGGGTCGGCTGGCACCCCGGATTACTCGGGCCGTTCGTGCTGTACTCATTTCCCGACGCACAACCCGTCGTGCATTTCGAGCATTACAGTTCGGGCGCGTTTGTCATCGACGAGGACGACGTGCACGCGTATCAGGACGCGGTAGAGGTCATTCGCGGTATCGCGAGAAACCCCGATGATTCCGCGAAACTCATCGCGACGATCGCAAAGGATTTGGAGCAGAAATTATGACAAGCCCTCTCCTGTGGAGGAAATCGAGCTACTCGGGCCCCAACGGCAACTGTGTCGAATTCGCTCCCGCCGGTGACGGCAGTGGCGATGTGTTGATTCGTCACTCGAAGCATCCGGACGACACCGTGGTCCGCTACACGGCGGCGGAGTGGACGGCGTTCATCGCGGGAGCCAAGGACGGCGAGTTCGACCTGTAAGGCCGGGCTGTGTTCGCGGCGAGGACATGGAGGAGCTCCGGCCGACACCGAATGCGGACACGGCTACGCGAGCTGCGGACACGACTACGCAGACTACGGACACGGCTACGCGAGCTGCGGACACGACTGTGGCGGTCACCCTGGTCAG
>NZ_DAHVQP010000119.1:0-2564 GCF_027317685.1 Saccharomonospora sp. | reverse complement strand
GGCCCTGTCCGAGGCGGGCATCCCGTATCTCGTTCGCGGCGGTGAGCGCTTCTTCCAACGGCAGGAGATCCGGCAGGCGATGTCGGCACTGCGGACCGCGGCGGCCGAGGAACCCCAGGGGGAGCTCGTGTCGTTGTGCCGGCGGGTGCTCGCGCGCGTCGGCCTGAGCGAGCAGCCGCCCGCAGGCGGCTCCGCGCGGGAACGCTGGGACGCGCTGCTGGCACTCGTCGAGGTCGCCGAGGAGCTCGCGAGCACCGTCGAGGGTGCGACGCTCGGCATGTTCGTCGCCGAACTCGACCAGCGGGCCTCGGCCCAGCACCCGCCCACCGTGGAAGGCGTGACGCTCGCCTCGCTGCACGCCGCGAAGGGTCTCGAGTGGGATGCGGTGTTCCTCGTCGGCCTCGCCGACGGCACGGTGCCCATCCAACGTGCCGACGGTGACGACGACGCGGTGGAGGAGGAGCGCAGGCTCTTCTACGTGGGCGTCACGCGTGCCCGTGAGCACCTGTCGCTGAGCTGGGCGCTGTCCCGCCACCCCGACGGACGGCGGAACCGGCGGAGGAGCCGCTTCCTGTACGGGCTCGTTCCCGAGAACCATCCCGCGTCCAGGGTGGCCAAGTCGGCGTCGGCGAAGCCGACCAAGTTCGGCGCGTCCTGCCGCATCTGTGCCCGGCCGCTCATCTCGACGATGGAGGTCAAGCTCGGCCGCTGCACGAAGTGTCCCGCCGACGTCGACGAGCACCTGCTCGACCGGCTGAAGGAGTGGCGGACCGAGCGCGCCAAGGAGCTGAACGTGCCCGCGTTCGTCGTCTTCACCGACTCGACGCTGGTCGCGATCGCCGAACAACGGCCCGCCGACACCAAGGCCCTCGTGGGCATCTCCGGGATCGGGGCGTCGAAGTTGCAGCGGTTCGGCGACGAGGTCCTCGCCGTCGTACGGGACGCGGGGGCCTAGTAGTGCTTTGTTAGGTCGGTAATCGGTGGATGTGTTGGTGGCAGGTGGGGCAGGTGCCTGACCAGGTGGCGAGCAGGGTTTGTAGCTCGCGGATGATCTTGTAGAGGGTCAGGCTGCCCCAGATGCTTTTGGGCTGGTCAGGCGGAGGGTGGTGAGGAACAGGTGTGCTGCGGAGGCCAGGGTGGCGTGGCGGTGCCAGCCGGTGAAGGACCGGCCTTCGAAGTGGTCCAGGCCGAGGTCGGTTTTGAGTTCGCGGTAGTCGTGTTCGATGCGCCAGCGGATTTTGGCCAGCCGCACCAGTCGGTCGAGTGGTGTGTCGGCGGGCAGGTTGGAGATCCAGTACTTGAGGGGCTCGTCGGCTTCGGGTGGCCATTGGGCGATCAGCCACCGCAAAGGCAGCGATCCATCAGGCGCCAGGCGGGGCTTGCGTCCGGCGATGCGTACCCGCAGGGCGACGAAATCTGATCGGAGATCGCCTTTGGAGCCTTCCCGCCAGGTGATGCGCTTGCTGTGGGACCGTCCGGCGGCCAGGATGTGCTCGCGCAGGCTGACCGGCTTGGTGCGATACCGGGGCTTGGAACGTCGGCCGTGGCCGGAATAGGGCAACAACTCAGGGGCTGCGTCGGCGGCGTGGGCGGTGAGCTCGCCTTTGACCTGTACTGCGTAGGACAACTCGCGTTCTTCCAGCGCGGCACGAAAGTGCGCGTTGTCGCCGTAGCCGGCGTCGGCCACCACCGCGGGCGGCCGCAGTCCCCACTCGGCCAGCTGGTCGAACATCTCCACCGCCAGCATCCACTTCGGGCGATTCCGTTCCGTGTCCGGGATGCCACACCGGGCACGCCGCCGTCCGACCTCCACCGCAGCAGCATCCTCGGCAAGGGCGTCGTCCCAGCTTTCCGGCACGAACAGCCGCCAATTCACCGCAGCCGAGGCCGTGTCGGTGACCATGTGCACGCTCACACCGACCTGGCAGTTGGTCACTTTGCCTGCGGTGCCGGTGTATTGCCGCGCCACACACGGAGATCGACTGCCATCCTTGAGAAACCCGGTGTCATCGATCACCCACGCCATCGGATCCACCGTGCGCTGCGCAAGCCTGGCCAACCGCGCCCGCACCGACGCGAACTCCCACGTCGACGACGACACGAACTGCTGCAACCCCTGATGATCCACACCGAGCCGCTCGGCCATCGGCTGCATCGACTTGCGACGACCATCCAGCAGCAACCCACGCACATAGGTCTCGCCCTTGACCCGCTGATCCGACCGCGCCAGCGGAGCAAACACCTCCGCCGCGAACTTCTCCAACCGGCCACGCACCCGAGCGAGATCACCCTGCTTCACAACAAGATCATCCCACACCAAGATCCACACCTAACAAAGCACTACTAGGAAGTGCGGACGTCAAAACCTCGGGTCAACCCGTTCTCGTCGAGCGTGATCCAGGTGTCGATGCGTAGGCGGGCGAGGAAGGCGTCGTCATGGCTGACGACGATGAGCCCGCCGCGATAGGCCTCCAGCGCGGAGACGAGTTCATCGATGCTGCCCAGATCCAGGTTGTTGGTCGGTTCGTCAAGCACGAGAAGCTGATGCGCGGGTTCAGCGAGGA
>NZ_DAHVQP010000108.1:0-23628 GCF_027317685.1 Saccharomonospora sp. | reverse complement strand
CCACAAGAGCAGCGGGATCTCCTCGTCCACATCGGTACCCGCATCCTCGAGGATGCCCCTGCGGGATGGAGCCGCCTGACCTACCGGGTCCACACCGTCGTCGAACACGGGACCAGCGAGCTCATCGTCTAAGGCTCATTTCACAGTTGCATCACACCAGATTGGTGCATTCTTGCCAATTCCCCAGAAGGAGGTAGCCTTGCGAAGATCTCAGCCGCGGAGGAAGTTGATTTTTAGCCTCCTATCGGTCATCACGATTTCAACCGCGACACTGACAGCCGGAAGCGCGGCAGCAATTCCCAGCGACAGCGATACAACACGAGATGACTCGTTCGAATATAAACTCGACGCCGATTACTGGTTTCCACAAGAGGATTGCGACACCGTAACCCAGGAAATACAACAAGGCATACTTAGCGGAACCGCCGACGAAGGCTCGATAGCCTGCCTTTCCTATGTCAACGCCGCGGACGATCACACTTCCCCGACTGCTGTTATCCCAGCCCCCGGCTGGTGCACGCGTGACGTAGTCACTGTGACGAGAACAGAAGCGTGCGGCATGAGGATTGGAAAAATCACCGTAACAAATCTAAATGATGGTAAGGTCACCGGGGAACTGACCTACGGTCAGGTAATTTACGCCTTCACTTCAGCGAGCTCAACCAACTGGCAATTCCAAGCGACCCTCGGCGAGGTATCTGCCTGGGGAACAGCACTGGGCACAACAATATCTGGCACCAGTTGGTGCGAAGGGGTCTGCACCACGGGACCCAAAGTTGGCCGACCAAGCAGCTCTCTCCTGGCACGACTTACGAAGGTTACGCAAGCGCTAACGCCACAGTGCCCAACCGGGGCGATATTGGCGCTACCGTGATTCACACTACGCTCACCACGTCTAACCCGCAGTGGATGAGTCCTCGCACAGCCAAAACCCAGACTGCTCCAGTCCGATGTGACAACATGCTCCCTGGCCGCGGTCCTGGCTGTGTATTCGAGGTAATCCCTGAGTTGAACTACTCTCTGAGTGGACCGTATCCCGAACTTGCAGCTCACATCCGAGACGCTCAACAGTCGGGCCTGCCTGGCGGCAGCTCAACTCGACCGCTGCACCGACTGACCGACTCGGATATGCGCGAGAAAAATCGGAATACGTCATGTCCTAGCAGCCTTACTCGGCCACCAGGGACAGATTGCGACGAATATCCCTTCGCGTCCACCTGGGAAGGCGCAGCAACGGGGTCCGGCGGGTTTAGCAGGCGCTTCATTGACAGCACACAGAACCGGCTGGGTGGCAGCGCATTGGCCACCTTCTATAATAAGAACCGAGTGATCGAGTAAGACGCTTTCACTGTGGTGATCACCCCATGATGAGGTAAGGAGCCGTTTTGGATACGCCGGTGAGGAAATCGACATTGGAACTAGATCTGACCTACCATCAGATCGTTATTGAGGAATTCAACATGGACGGCATGGTTGACGCATCGCTAGCCATCCATAATGGCCTGGTAGGCGTAGAACTAGGCCGAGCAGTCGTCCTCACCGGCGTTCACACAGGGAGCGTCGTTGTTACAGTCGAGCTCTTCGAGAGCGAACCAGCTCTTGGAGAGCTCGATGCCTGGGACGAAATCGTAGACGTAACACTCGATTCTCCACGTGGACAACTCGTCATACACGGACTTATGAGCGACATTCCCGAAGAGCTGCCCATCTTGTCTCATCATGGTCCGGGAATCTATCGACTCCGCGTTTACGCGCGTGGGCGGGACCAAGCCATAAATTCCACTGACGAAACGATAGAGTGCTACAGATTTGAGATATGGCCTTCTCATGCACTACCAGAGCTCATTCACAAGCAATCGGACAATTACGGCAGTGAAGTCCGGTCGCGGGGAAGTTAAGACCACCTCTTAAGCGCCGAGGCGAGTGTAGTCGCCGCATTCCCACGGCTGCTGCCCAACAGACTGGTCAGCGCGGCGAGATTGCCCCGGAGTAGAGGAAGGTTGACGCACTCCTCGAACACTCACCGTGGGCCAGCACCAGAGGTCTGTCGGGACGGCTGCCGACGGGCTTCGAGATCGAGCGTTGTCATCCGCGATCTCGGCCATCCTTAGGCAGCCATCATCCAAGCCACCGTCGGGGCCTCGCCAGGGCGGTAGTCACCCACCTAGTCACTCAGTACCCAGACGGCGCGCTCTGCATCCGAACCGACTCACCACAAACAACGCAGAAAAAGGGTCTCTGAGCTGCAGGTTTCCGCTGCCCAGAGACCCTCATGACCGTCGGGCTGACAGGATTTGAACCTGCGACCCCTTGACCCCCAGTCAAGTGCGCTACCAAACTGCGCCACAGCCCGGCCGCCACCCTCTTCGTGGTGACGCGAGATAGCTTACCGTGTCCCTTTCGCGCCTCGCACCGGGGGTGCCGCGTGCGGCTTGGGCCGGGGTCGCCTTCGCCGTCACGAGCGGGCTAGCAGCGGGATTCGGCCGCCGGCGAGCACGGCGTCCATCTGGCGCTGCGACAGTCGGTGGTGCACGCGGTAGCTCTCGTCCTTCGTCCGGTTGTGGACGGTCAGCTCGGGGCTCGTCGCGAACTCGTCGCGCAGGTTCTCCAACGCCAGCACGTCACCCTGGTCGATGCGGTCGTAGTCGGCGGGGTCGGTGAACTCCAGCGCGAGGATGCCGAAGTTCGCGAGGTTCTGCCAGTGGATACGCGCGAACGACTTGGCGATGACGGCCTTCAACCCGAGGTAACGAGGAGTGATCGCGGCGTGCTCACGTGACGAGCCCTGTCCGTAGTTGTCGCCGCCCACCACGAGGTGTCCGGTGTCGGTGTGTTCCTTCGCCCGGTCCGGGTACGTCGGGTCCACCTGGTCGAACGTGAACTCCGCCAACTGCGGCACGTTCGACCGATACGGCAGCGCTCTCGCCCCCGCGGGGGAGATCTCGTCGGTGGAGATGTTGTCGCCCACCTTGAGCAGCACGGGAGCCTCGACACTCGTCGGCAGCGGCGGGAAGTCCGGCAGCGTTGAGATGTTGGGGCCCTTGACCAGCTGTTCCCTACGGGCCTCCTCGGGAGGCAGTGGCGGCACCAGCATGTCCGTGTTCACCGTCGCCCGCTCGGGCAATGGTAGGTCCGGATAGTCCTGGCCCAACTTGTCCATCAGCTCCCGCGGATCGGTGATCACACCGGTAAGCGCGGAGGCTGCGGCCGTCTCGGGCGAACACAACCACACCGCGTCCTCGCGGGTGCCGCTTCGACCCGGGAAGTTACGGGGAAACGTGCGCAGGGAGTTGTGCCCCACCGCGGGGGCCTGCCCCATGCCGATGCACCCCATACAACCCGCCTGATGGATACGCGCCCCCGCCGAGATCAGGTCGAACGTGCCGCCCATCTTCGTGAGGTCGGCCAGGATCTCCCGCGACGTCGGGTTGACGTCGAAACTCACGGAATCGTGGGCCTGCCGCCCCCGCATCATGGCGGCGGCGATGGCGAAATCACGCAGTCCGGGGTTGGCCGACGATCCGATGACCACCTGACCGATCTCCGTTCCCACCACCTCGCGCACGGGAACCACGTTGTCCGGTGAGGACGGTTTCGCGACCAGTGGTTCTATTGTGGACAGATCGATCTCTTCGGTGATGTCATAAGTGGCGTCCGGGTCGGCCAAGATCTCCCGGTAGTCGTCCTCCCTGCCTTCGGAACGCATGAACTCGTACACCGCAGCATCGGACGGGAACACGGTGGTGGTCGCACCCAGTTCCGTGCCCATGTTGGCGATCACGTGCCGATCCATCGCCGACAGAGTCGCCACGCCCGGCCCGTAGTACTCGATGATGCGGTTCAACCCGGCTTTGACGCTGTGCCTGCGCAGCATCTCCAGGATGATGTCCTTCGCCGACGTCCACGGGGGCAGCTCCCCGGTCAGCCGCACGCCCCAGATCTCCGGCATCCGCAAGTACACCGGTTCGCCCGCGATCGCCGTCGCGGCCTCCAGACCACCCACGCCGATCGCCAACATGCCCATCGACCCCGACGCAGGTGTGTGCGAGTCGGAGCCCACCATGCTTTTGCCCGGGATGCCGAACCGCTGCATGTGCGTGGGGTGCGACACACCGTTGCCGGCCTTGGAGTACCAGATGCCGTACCGGCGGCAGGCCGACCGCAGGTAGGCGTGGTCCTCCGCGTTCTTCTCATCGGTCTGCAACAGGTTGTGGTCGACGTACTGGACGCTGACCTCCGTGCGCGCACGGTCCAGTCCGAGCGCCTCCAGCTCCTGCATCACGAGCGTGCCCGTGGCGTCCTGGGTAAGGGTGTGGTCGACCCGCAGGGCGATCTCGGTCCCCGGCTCCATGCTGCCGTCGACGAGATGGTCCTCGATGAGTTTGTGCGACACCGTTTTGCCCATACCCCCGACTACCCTCGGGAAGGACTCGGCAACCGTGCCACGCATGTTCCGTGGCCTCGGGTCGCAAGCTGCCCACCGTGGCGAACGCGCTGGTGACCACGACGTTCGATCTTGGGATGCCGCTGGCCGGGCACGGATGGGGGCATGTTCTTTCGGCGGAAAGCGAGCCGTCGGAGCGCTACCCGAGCTCGTCGCGCTCGGGTAGCGGCATCCTCGACGTCCTCGGTGTCCTCATCGGGCTCCTCCACACCCCGGCCGGTTTTGCTACTGTCGGAATCGGACTGTTGACGTGGCGTCAAAACGGTGGTCGCGGTCACGGTCAACGTTGGGGGCCGGATATGGGTGGCCGACGGCCACGACGAGGGTGCCCGCGTCGACCATTTCCGTGCCGACGGCGCGCGGTTCGCGTTCGAGGCGAACGCTTCCCGCCGGACGAGCACCGTCGACGCCCCGGCGCATCGGACGCCGACGACCGGGGAGGAACCTTAGTGAAGTCTTTACGCATTCCCGCACTCGGGGCGGTCCTGTCACTCGCGGTCACCGCCTTCGTCGGGCCTTCCGTCGCAGCGGCGTCCGAGACGGAGACCGCCGCCGAGATCCTGCGAGCAGGAGCCGAACGCGGCGTCGACAACGGATACCCCGGGGTCATCGGCCTGGTTCGCGACGATGCGGACACCGAATACGTCCACGCCGGGCGCGGGGACTGGTACAGGAAAGTCCCCGCCGACCCGGAAACCCGGTTCCGGATCGGCAGCAACACCAAGGCGTTCATCGCCGCCGTGCTGCTCCAGTTGGAAGCTGAGAAGCGACTTTCACTCGACGACACCCTCGACACGTGGTTGCCGAGAGTGGTCGACACAGGTGACCACGACGGTTCGGCGATCACCGTCCGGCAGCTGCTCAACCACACCTCCGGACTGCCGGAGTACATGAACGATCCTCGGGTCCTCGTGTCCTACACCGCGAACCTCAACCCCCACAAGCGGTGGCGACCACAGGAGCTCGTGGACATCGCTCTCGACCACGCGCCGACCGGTGCACCCGGAGAGCGGCCCAGCTACTCCAACACCAACTACCAGCTGGCGGGCATGGTGATCGAAGCCGTCACCGGCAACTCACCCGACCTCGAGGTCCGGGAACGGATCCTCACCCCGCTGGGGCTGCACGACACCGACTTCCCCACCGACCCCGAGCCACAGGGCGATTGGTTGCGCGGTTACTTCCGGGTCGGCGGACTGCCGCCGCGCGACGTGACGGTGTCCAACGTGCAGGCGACCGGAGCCGCGGGCGCGATGGTGTCCACTCTGGATGACCTGGCGAGGTTCGAGCGCGCGTTGCTGTCGGGCGAGTTGTTCCCCGAGCCCCAGCTGGCCGAGTTGAAGAACATCGTGCCGATCACCGAGGACGGGTCCGGCGGCATAGGACTGGGTGTCTTCCTGACGGAAACCCGGTGTGGTCCGGCATGGCAGCACTCCGGGGCGGTCCTCGGCTACACCACGTTGTGGTTGACGAGTGACGACGGCAGCAAGCAGGTCGTCGTGGCCGCCAACGAATACCACCTGATCGGCGGTACCCCACGCGAACAGCATGTCGCCCAAGCCGCTCTGGACGCCTACTGCGCGCTCTGAGAGCGAGACGAGGGCCCGTGCCCATGCTGGGCACGGGCCCTCGCTGTCAGCCCTCCACGCCCAGTTGTCGTTTGAGCCAACGCACCTGCGTCAGCATGAGGTTCTCCGCGACCTCTTCGGCCTGTGGGGTCATGTGGGTGGCTCCGACCAGCGGCAGGAACGTGTGGTCGCGACCGGACGCCAGGAGTGCCGCCGACAGTCGCAAGGCATGGGCGACGAAGACGTTGTCGTCGCCGAGGCCGTGCACGAGCAACAGTGGCCTGCGCAGTGACGGCGCGTCGGCGATCAGTGAGTTCCGTTCGTAGACGTCCGGGTTGTCGTCCGGATGTCCGAGATAGCGCTCGGTGTAGGCGGTGTCGTACAGGGACCAGTCGGTCACGGGAGCACCCGCCACGGCCGCGTGGAACACGTCGGGCCTGCGCAGCACGGCCAACGCCGACAGGTAGCCGCCGTAGGACCAGCCGCGGATGGCCACCCGGTCGAGGTCCAGTAGGTTCGGGTACCGCTCGGCGACGGCGTGCAACGCGTCCACCTGATCGGCCAACGTGACGTCGGCGAGCGCGTGGTACACCTCTTTCTCCCACGCCGGCCCACGTCCCGGAGTTCCCCGCCCGTCGGCGACCAGGACCGCGAATCCCTGGTCGGCCAGCCACTGCGAGGTGAGGAAGCTGTTGCGACTCTGCAACACCCGCTGTGCGTGCGGACCACCGTAGGGGTCGAGCAGCACCGGGAGTGGACCGTCGGCGGAGGCACTGTCGACGTCCCGTCCGGTGGGTAGCACGAGCGCCGCCCGCAGAGCACGTTCACCGACGGTGAGCCACACCGGCTTGGGCTCCAGCCCGGGCTCCATCGGATACGACGCGATCTCGGCGACCGGCTCACCGTCCCGCAGTACCGAGACCTTCGGCCCGCTGTGGTCGAGACTCCAGCTCGACAGCACCGTCGTGTCCGCGGTTCCCGCGCCGATGTGTACCCCGTCCACTCGGGACAAACATTGCACCTCACCGACCGAGGTGCGGTAGACGTGGATCTGCGTGGGATCGTCCGCCGAGGCGGAGAACAGCACCTCGTCGCCCACGTGGAGTACCGACCGTACCTGCAGTCCGACAGGGGTCACCGGTTCGCCGTCCACGAGCACGCGGTAGGTGTCGTCGCGGACACCCACGTGCACCAGCCTGCCCTCCGGAGTCCACGCGGGAACGCCGGTGACGATCTCCACCCAGTGCCGGTCCTCCTCGGAGCGCAGGAGGCGGGCCGAGCCGCTCTGCGGGTCGAGCGTGTAGAACTCGAGCCGCCGCTGGTCACGGGGTTGCACCGCGATCAGCGGCGGTCCCGCCGCCGACCAGTGCACGGCCACGAGGTATTCCCAGTCGCCGTGCTGTACGTCCACTCTGCTGCCGTCGAGACCGAGGAACGACAACGAGACCGAGGCGTTGCGTGTCCCCGCCGCGGGATAGGCGACGGTGGTGGCGGGTGACGCCGGATTCGCCGGGTCGGCGATGGTCCACGTGGGTACCTCGGCGCGGTCGGTGCGCTGCACGAGCAGGCACCGCCCGTCGGGCGACCACCAGTAGCCGCGCGTCCTGTTCAGTTCCTCGGCGGCGATGAACTCCGCGAGCCCCCATGTGACGTCGGGTCCCTCGTCGGGGATCAGGGCGCGGTCCGCGCCGGAGGCCAACTCCACCACCCGCAGCCTGCGGTCGCTGACGTACGCGACATGCGTCCCGGTGGGGTCGGGCCGCGGATCGACCACGGACGCGTCCACGAGCAACCGCACGTCACCGCTGTCGAGATCGGCCGTGTAGAGCTTGCCGGACAGGGAGAACGCCGCCACTCGGAACGCGTTGTCGGTGGCATAACCCACCACGCCTCCGGAAGTCTCCCTCGTCCGCTCGCGGCGGGCGCGTTCCTCGGCGGGCAACTCCTCCTCACCGGGTAGCAGCTCGGCGGCGTCGACCACAACCGATTCCTCACCGGTGCGCATGTCGAGCAGGTACAGGCTGTTCCGCCGGTCGGTCGCCGTCCGTGAACGTTGGAACAGCACCCGGCTGCCATCCGGGGAGACGCGGAAGTTCTTCGGCGTTCCGAGCGTGAAACGCTGGGTCCGGGCCTGTCGGCGCAGGAAAGAGAGATCGTCGGTCACGGAAAGGTACTGTCGCAGATCCCACCGACGTCACGCCACCGCCACATCCGCCCTACGGAAGATGCAACGATCCGTATCCATTGCCGCCCGAATACGCAATGAACGACGAACTCAGGCAATGTTTATCGGATGATTTCGCCGCCCTTCTCGACCTAATCTGAACGTATGACAACGTTCGCCGACAGGCCCACCGACACCGACAGCACCGCCGGCACCGCTCCGGCCGAGTACATAGTCTTGGACGAGCGCTGGAGCACGCACAACTACCACCCACTGCCCGTCGTGATCGCCGAGGGTGAGGGCGCGTGGGTGACCGATGTACGGGGCGAACGTTACCTCGACTTCCTGTCCGGCTATTCGGCGTTGAACTTCGGCCATCGCCACCCCGACCTGGTGAGGGCCGCCGTCGAACAGCTCGAGCGCGTGACACTGACCTCGCGCGCGTTCCACCACGACCAGCTCGGGCTGTTCTGCCGTGAGCTGGCCGAACTCACCGGCACCGAGATGGTGCTGCCCATGAACTCCGGTGCCGAGGCCGTGGAGTCCGCGCTCAAGGTCGCCCGGAAATGGGCCTATCGTGTGAAGGGCGTCCCCGACGGGGAGGCGCAGATCGTGGTCGCCGGTTCCAACTTCCACGGCCGCACCACGACCATCGTGTCGTTCTCCACCGACGAGGACGCGCGTGCCGACTACGGCCCGTTCACCCCGGGCTTCGTCGTGGTCCCCTACGGCGACGCGAAGGCCCTCGCCGAGGCCATCACCGACCGCACCGCGGCCGTGCTGCTGGAGCCGATCCAGGGTGAGGCCGGCGTGATCGTGCCGCCGGACGGCTATCTCGCCGAAGCGCGCAGGCTCTGCGACGAGGCGGGTGCGCTGCTCATCGCCGACGAGATCCAGTCCGGACTGGCCAGGACGGGCACGGTGTTCGCGCTGGACCACGAACGGGTCACCGCGGACCTCTACACGCTGGGGAAGGCGCTCGGCGGCGGCATCATGCCGGTGTCGGCAGTGGTGGGCCGTGCCGACGTGCTCGGAGTGCTGCGGCCCGGTGAGCACGGTTCCACGTTCGGCGGCAATCCGCTCGCCTGCGCGGTGGGTCGCGCGGTCGTGCGACTGCTGTCGACCGGAGAGTTCCAACAGCGGTCGACGTCTCTGGGCGCCCGCCTGCACGAACGACTGTCCGAACTCGTCGGCAACGGTGTCACCGCGGTACGAGGACGAGGCCTGTGGGCGGGTGTGGACCTCGCCGCCGACGGCCTGTCCGGCCGTGAGGCCGCGGAGGCGTTGCTGAAGCGCGGCGTGTTGTGCAAGGAGACCCACGGTCACACGCTGCGTCTGGCTCCCCCGCTGGTGATCGAGGAAGCCGACCTCGACCGGGGTGTCGACGCGCTCGCCCAGGTCGTCGGACGGGAGTGAACGGGGACCGCACCTCCGCTGCCCCGCACGTCCTCGCGACACTGTGTGGGGCAGCGGCGTTCCTGCTGGGGCTGGTCGTCGCCGGGGAGCGTGTTCCGACGGGTCTCGACCGGGCGTTCGAAGCCGGTGTCGAGGACGCGTTCGACGGGTTGTGGGTGCTGCACGTACTGGTGGCGCCGACGGAGCCGTGGGCCGTGCTGGCCGTCCTCGCCGTGGTGACGGTGACCGGGCTGTTCCGCCGTCGCCTCGACCTCGCGGCGCTCGCCGTCCTGGCGCCCGCCTTGGCCGTGGGACTCAACACGGTCGTGCTCAAACCGTGGTTCGGCCGCTACTACGACGACCATCTCGCCTACCCCAGCGGACACACGGTGAGCCTCGTGGCGACGGTGACCGTGGTGGCGCTCGCCGTGTCGACCACGCGCACGCGCGTTCTCACGCTCGTCGTCGGGGCGGGGCTCATCGGTTGCGCGGCGGTCGGTATGGCCGGGCTCGGCTACCACTACGTCACCGACGTCGTGGGCGGTGCGGCCACGGCCGTCGCGGTGACCCTGGGCACGGCACCACTGGTGCGGGCGACGGTCACGCCCTGGCCCCGGACGGGTCGACGGCGTCGCGAGCCAGTGCGGTGAGCCGACTCACGGCCCGCAGGTACTTCTTGCGGTAGCCGCCCGCCAACATGTCCTCGTCGAACAGCTCGCCGAGCGAACCACCCGAGACCAACACCGGAACGGCACGGTCGTAGAGGCGGTCGGCGAACGCCACCAGCCGCAACGCGATGGCCTGGTCGCTCGCGGGCCGCACCCCACGCAGGTGTACGGCCGACACGTCGTCCACCAGCCGCCCGTACCGGGACGGATGCAGATGCGCCAGGTGGTCGCAGAGCTCGTCGAAGTCGTCGAGCGTGGCGCCGGGCCACGCGTTCGCCGACTCCGTCAGCTCCTCGTCGCTCAACGGCTCGGGCGGCTCGGGAAGGCCCCGGTGCCGGTAGTCGGGACCGTCCACCCGGACGACGTCGAACTTCGACGACATCGACTGGATCTCGCGCAGGAAGTCCTCGGCGGCGAACCGGCCCTCACCGAGTTTGTCGGGCAGCGTGTTGGACGTGGCGGCGACGAACACTCCCGCCTCGGTCAGCTCCCGCAGCAGGCGGGTGACGAGCATCGTGTCGCCGGGATCGTCCAACTCGAACTCGTCGATGGCCAGCAGACGGTGCCCGGACAACCTCCGGACCGCCTCGTCGAACCCGAGCGCGCCCACCACGTGGGTGAGCTCCACGAACGTCCCGTACGCCTTCGGCCCCGGCACCGCGTGCCAGATGGACGCCAGCAGATGGGTCTTGCCGACCCCGAATCCTCCGTCGAGGTAGAGCCCGGACCGTTGTGCGGGCTGTTTACGGCCGCCGCGCCCGAACAACGCGCGCCAGCCCTTCGACGTCCCGCCCCCGGAGTCGGCCACCCGTTCGGCGAAACGGGAGCACGCGGCCACGGCCTCGGCCTGGCTCGGCTCGGCCGGGTTCGGCACGTAGGTGGCGAACCGCACACCGTCGAACCGCGGTGGGGGTACCAGTGTCGAGACCAGTTCGTCCGGGGCGATCTCGGGATGGCGGGAGGTCAGCTGCTCGGTCGGCATACGGATCAGCGTATGTGTCGCCCCCGAAGAGGCCGCGTGGGTCGTCTCATGTTGTGATGGCCGTTGTGCACCGCCTTCTGCCCACTCCGGTCGAGCTCTCGTCGCTGACCGATGCCGAACTGGAACGTCTCTACGACTATCCACCCGACCTCACGCGCCCATGGGTGCAGGTGAACTTCGTGTCCTCGGCCGACGGCGCGGTGTCGGTGTCCGACCGGTCCGAAGGGCTGTCCCATCCCGCGGACAAGCGGGTGTTCGGGTTGGGTCGCGACCTCGCGGACGTGATCCTCGTGGGCGCGGGCACGGCCCTGACCGAGCGGTATCGGGGAGTGAAGGCCCGCGAGCTACGGGTCGAACGCAGGCGCAGGCTGGGGTTGGGCGACCTGCCACCCATCGCGGTCGTCACGGGGCGCTGCCGGATCACTCCGGAGGACCTGCTCGTGACCGACACCACGGTCCCTCCGATCGTGATCACCACCCGGCAGGCGCCACGACACCGCAAGGACGCTCTCACCGCGGCCGGGGTGGACGTGATCGAAGCGGGCGACGACGTCGTGGACCCGCACACAGCGCTCGCGGCACTCGCCGAGCGCGGCCTACGCCGGGTGGACTGCGAGGGCGGGCCCCAATTGTTCGCGACCTTGGTGGCGGCCGACCTCGTGGACCAGCTGTGCCTCACGATCGCCCCACTGCTCGCGGGTGCCGGCGCGGAACGCATCGTCTCCGGGACACCGAGCCCGCTGCCACGGACACTGCGGCTCGAATCGGTACTGCACGAGGACGGTTTCCTGATGCTGCGGTACCGCAGGACCGACCGGCACGATGGGTGAGGCCCCGCTCACGTGCGCCTCACCGCTGCCGTGACAAGGTTGTGTGTCGAGAAGGTCAGCAGGAAGAGAGAGGGCCTGTTTTCCGTGCCGCGCCGTGGTCGTGCTCGTCGACAGCTCGTCGTGTCCGCGCTGGTGGGGCTGCTCGCCATGGGCTGCACCGCGGGGCCGTCGACGCGGCCCGCGGTACTCGAGAACGACGGCGGCCCCGCGCCGTCCACCACCACCGAGACCTCACGCGACGTACCACTGCCGGATCTGGCCGAGCCGCAGGAGTCGTCGCTGGAGTGGCAGGAATGCGACCCACAGCTGCTGCAGGGACTGGAGCGCGGGGACGATGCGCCGAGTGTGTCGTGCACTCGCGTGATGACACCGCTGGACGCCCCCGGTCTGCCGGGGCTGGGACTCACCCGGATCGCCCTCACCAAGGTCGGCGACGGTTCCATACCCCTGGTGGTATTGAACGACATCGGTGGTGAACCGGGCACCCGGTACGCGGTGCGGTTGGCCGAGACGTTGCCCGACGAGATATTGGCGACATTCACCCTGATCGGTGTCGACCGTCGGGGCACGGGGTCCTCCGAGCCCGTTCAGTGCATCCCGGCCGAGGAGCGGGGGACTCTTCTGGGCCACGACCCCACGACCACCGTGGACCCACTCCTCGATGCGGCCAGGACCGCGGGCCAACAGTGCGCCCTCAACCTGGAGGACGTCCAAACCGCATTCGATAGCTGGCGCACTGCTGGTGATCTGGACGAGTTGCGGGCGCGGCTCGGTGTCCCGCGGCTCAACATCCTGGCCCACGGAGAGGGGTCGACGCCCGCTGCCTACTACGCCGCGCGGTTCCCCCAACGCACGGGGCGCGTCGTGCTCGACGGTGTGCCCGATCCGTCGACCGATGTGGCCACCGAGCTCGGCGACGTCGCTGCCGCGGCGGAAGCCACATTGGATCAGTTCGCCGCCGACTGCACCGACCGGGGTTGTCCGCTCGGTGAGGACGTCCGCGCCGCCGTGACCTCCCTCGCCGACGACGCCCGCGCGTCTCCGCTGACGGTGGGTGAACACCGGATGAGTTCGGCGCTCGTACTCCGCGCCGTCCTCGCCGGACTGGCACAACGGGACCGCTGGCCGGAATTGGCTGACGCGATCGCGGCGGCACGCAAGGGTGACGGCGAAGCACTGTTCGGCTTCGTGGAGCCGTGGCTCGCGGACACCGACCGGTGGAAGGCCAGGGTGGACGGTGTTCTCGTCACTCACTGCAACGACACCGAGGCTCGACTGCCCAGCGACCGACTCCGGGAGGTTTCGCGTCGGCTAGGCAGCGAACATCTCGTGTTCGGTGCCGTGGTGGCTCAGCAGCTCGCGTGGTGCAGCCCGTGGCCCAACCGTCAGGAGGAGACACCGGAGATCGGCTCTCCCGATGCCCCGCCGATCCTGGTGCTCAGCACCGCGACCGACCCGATCACGCCCGAGAAAGGCACCATCCACGCGGTGGAGCAGATCCCGGGCGCGGTGCGGGTCGCCTGGCAGGGCGCGGGACACGGTGCGCTCGGGTCCGGCTGTGTCGCCGACGAGGTCACCAAGTTCCTCGTCGACGGGGTCGTGCCGCAGGACGGCACTCTGTGCCCGGCCTGACCCGGCCTGACACTGCTTTTACCCGAGCCCGCACCCACGCCCTCGCCCACGCGGTGTCACCGAGCCGTCACCGCAGGAGAAGCGTGGCGACCACGGGGCGGTGATCGGAGGCCTCGACGGCGGGAACGGACGCGTTCAGCACACGCACGTCACCGCCCACGGTGATGTAGTCGATCCGTTTGGTGGGGTCCTCGGCGGGATACGTCAGCCCGCCCTCTCGACCGCCCCAGGCGTCGCGTAGGCGCTCGAACAGCGGTGCCAGTTCCGGGGCCGCGGGTTCCGCGTTGAAGTCGCCCAGCAGCAACTGGTGGGCCCGGGGCGGGTCCTGCCGGAGGATATCGAGTGTCTCCGCGACCTGGCGGCTCCGGATGGTCGGATCGGGCCGGTAGTCGAGGTGCGTGTTGTAGACGTGCACCGGCATGCCGCGCACCGACACGACGACCTCCGCGAAACCCGGCATGGGTTCCGGTTTCGCATCGGGGTCCACGGTCGACGAACGGGTGATTTCGTGGTTGGTGGCCGACAGGATCGGGTGACGACTCAGTACGGCCACGCCGTAGCGGCGACGCTCCTTGTATCCGGGCGCGGGATCGAGGTCGTAGATCGGTGCGAAGTACACCGACATCCCCGTCAGCCGTGCCAGTTCGGTCGCCTGGTCGGCGTAGCCACTGCGGTCGGCCCAGTGCACGTCGACCTCCTGCAGGGCCACCACGTCCACGTCCGCCTCACTGATCACCGAGGCGACCCGCCCCAGGTCCGCCGCGCCGTCGGCACCGATACCGGTATGGATGTTGTAGCTCATGACGCGCAGCACCCGGGGGCCGTGGCCGGGCCCGGCCGAAGCCGCACCGGGCGAGGTGAGCACCGTGGTGAGAAGGACCGCGACGACGACCGCGACGGCCGCCACCGTGGTCCGCGACATCTCCGGCCGACGAAAGCGGCGAGTGGACTTGTGGACATGGTGAATCGGCATGTCCAGACCTTAGTGCGCACCGGTTCGGTCTTGACTGAACTCGAGGCAGATGTTTCTCTGACGGTCGGTGAATCTTCTGTCGTTGCTCGCAGGCCAGACCAAGAGCGACCCGCACGCCATCATCGCGATCGACGCCGATCCGGACCAGCCCCAGCATGTCAGCCGTGCCGAGTTGTGGCGGCGCACGCTGCAGTTGCGGGCTGACCTCGCTACGGCGGGTGTCGGACGCGGTGACGGTGTGCTGGTCGCTCTGCCCGCGTGGTCGTCGGCGTTGGAGTGGTACATCGCCGTCGCCTCGCTCGGGGCGTATGCCGTCGGCGTCGACCCCGGTGCCGACGACGATCCGGCCGTGTTGCCGGACGAATTCGTCGAGGTGCTGCGCAGAGTGCGGCCCAAGGTCGTCGCCGCGCCGTACACGGGCCACGACGATGCCGGTGCCTCACTGCGGGAGGCTCTCCGTCGCTGCGCTGCGCACGGCGGCGCTCCCACCGTGTCCGTCGTCACAGCACCGGGGCGGGTGCCGCCGGTCGATCCGTCGCCCTACGACGTGGGCGCGGGCGCGTGGCTACCCAGCGCCGCCACGGCGGGGATGCCGATGCCCCCGGTGGAGGGGGACGAACTCGCGGTGGCCTTCCTGCCCGGCCTGGCGGCACACCGTGAGTCAGCGCTCACGCGGCACGCCCGGGACCTGGCCTCGGCACTCGGCCTCGGTGATGACGACGTCGTGCTGTGCGCGCGGCCCACGTGCGACCCGATGTGGCTGGCGTTCGCGTTCGCCGCCGTCGCGAGTGGGAGCGCATGCCTGCTCGACCCCACACCCACTCCACGGACGTTGCTCGACGAGGTGGTCCGCTTCGGGGTCACTCATCTCGCCGCCGACGACCGCCTCGTGGGGGCTCTGGCCGAGCTCGGCCCGGTGGAGGGGAAGGCCATGACCTCGTGGCGCTGGCTCGGTGTGGTCGGTGACACGGATACGGCGTCGAATGCGGTGCGCCGGGCACAGCAGGTGTTCGGGATCAGCGGCACCGCCATGTACGGGTCGGCCGAGGTGTGCTCCCCCGCCACGCTGTGGCCGGTCGACGCTCCCCTCGACACACGCGCGCAGTCGGGCGGCACACCGATCGGGGACGGTGTCGAGGTGCGAATCGCCCATCCCCGCACGAGCACTCCCTTGGCATCCGGCGAACTGGGCGAGATCCAGTTCCGCGGTCACACCGTCGTCGACTCGTACCTCGATTCGCCCGACACGTTGGACCGACGCCGCACGGCCGACGGCTGGTTCCGCACGGGCGACGCCGGAGCTCACGATCCCGGCCGTGGCCTGCGACACACCGGCCGTCTCGTCGGAGACACGGCGGGCACGGGGGACACGAAGGACTGACCCCTCCGGTCGGATGGTGTGGACCGAGACAGGAGCCGCCGCATCCGTCGTCTACCGTGATCAGCGTGCGGATGACGGCCAAGGTGATTGCAGGGTTCGCCGTCGTCGGCGCCCTCGCTGTCGTCGCTGTGCTGGTACCGGTTCCCGGACCCGCACAGCTGCGGATGTGGGCGGAGGGGCTCGGCGGTGTCGGCGTCGTCGCGTTCTTCGCGGCCTACGCGGTCCTCACCGCGGCACCGATCCCACGCACGGTGTTTAACCTCGCCGCGGGACTGTTGTTCGGGGAGTTCGTCGGCGTCTCGATAGCACTCGTGTCAACGATGCTGTCCGGTCTGCTCGGCTTCCTGCTCGCACGGTCGTTGGGACGGGAGGTGGTGTTGCGTCAGTTGCACCGCAGGCCGGTCAAAGTCGTCAACGACCGCCTCGCCCGTGGTGGCACACTCGCCGTCGCGTCACTGCGCCTCATCCCCGTGATCCCGTTCGCGCCGTTGAGCTACCTCTGCGGTGTCTCGTCACTCCCACTGCGGCCCTATCTCGTGGGCACCGTGGTGGGCAGTTTCCCCGGCACGGTGGCGGTAGTGGTGCTCGGTGACGCGCTCACCGGAACCACACCACCCGCGTTAATCGTTTGCTATGCGACGTTCGCGTTGCTGGGCGCACTGGGCGTGCTGTGGGCGACACGAACAGCGAAGCCGAAAACCGTTGCGGTTTCGGAGGATTCGTCCTTGGAGCGAGCCGACCCGCCCGGCGGTTGACGTCGGCGTCGGCAGCCGTACCGGTACACTCGATAGGTGTGCGGGTCACAGTTCTGCCGCACCCGCTGCCAGTTCACGATCGCGGAATGTAACCGAGGAGTAGTGTCATCAACACCGGTCAATTGATCGCAGGTCACTATCGCCTCGTCGAGCACATCGGAAGCGGTGCCATGGGCATCGTGTGGCGTGCTATCGACGAACGCCTCGAACGTTCCGTCGCCGTGAAACAGATCATCGCGCAACCCGGCCTGTCCGACGCCGAGCGCGACACCATGCGGCAGCGCGCCATGCGTGAGGCACGTAACGCGGCCCGCTTCCAACACCCCAACGCGATCGTGGTGTTCGACATCGCCGAGCACGAGGGCGATCCGTGTCTGGTGATGGAGTATCTCCCCTCACGGAGCCTGTCCGCGATCCTCACCGAGTACGAAACACTGCCGGTACCCGAGGTGGCGCGTATCGGCGAGCAGGTGGCATCGGCACTCATCGCCGCACACCGCGCGGGCATCGTACACCGTGACATCAAACCAGGAAACATCCTGATCGACGACAACGGTGTCTGCAAGATCACCGACTTCGGCATCTCCCGCGCCAGCGGCGACCTCACGCTCACCCAGACGGGATTGATCGGCGGCACCCCCGCATATCTCGCACCGGAGCTGGCCAGAGGCGCCGACCCCAAGCCCAGCTCGGACGTGTTCGCTCTCGGCGCGACGCTGTACCACGCGATCGAGGGTCTTCCGCCGTACGGCGACAACACCAACCAGCTCGCCCTGCTCTACGCCGCCGCCAGCGGAAAGATCAACCCGCCCCAGCAGGCCGGTCCCGCCACCGCACTGCTGATGCGGCTGCTCAGTCCGGAGCCCGAGGACCGGCCGAGCATGACGGAAGCGCGCGACAAACTCGCCCAACTGGCCTCCGGGCAGTCCAGCGTCGCCGCGGCCGTCGCGCCTCCGGCCCCCAAAGAACAGACGCGCGAGATGACCGCCACTCCGGCCACCCCGGCGAGTCCACCGCCGTGGCGCCGTGACGCCCCGCCTGAATCGGCCCCGCAGGAACCGGCCGCTTCGGCGGCCGGCGCATCGCCCGCGCCCAGCTCCCCCTCGGATGGGGGGAGACGGAAGAACCTGATTTTCGGAGCCGTGGCCGCTGTAGTACTCGTCGTCGCGGCGGGACTGGTGATCGTGCTGACCAGTGGCGGCGAGGACGAGGATCCGCAGGCCGGTCCGAGCTCGTCCCAGTCACCCAGCGCGCCCCAGACACCGACCTCCGAGCAGGCACCGCCGAGTTCCGAGGCCGAGATCACGGAGTACCGCAGGGCGGGCGACCTCCTGGTCGACTATTACTACGACAACGGGCAGGGGCCGAGCGCCCACTGGCACCTGCTGACACCTCACTCCCAACAGAAGTACTTCGGCAGCCGGGAAGAGTACGACGCGTACTGGTCCAAGCACACGATCAAGAACGTTCGGAAGGCCGTCGCGGTCGAAGGCAATCCCAAGAACTCAGACGGCTCACTCAACATGGTCGTGAGCGTCGACTTCGGCAACGGCCTGGAGCCGATCTACATGCGCGTCCTCATGCTGGACGGCAAGCTGATGCTCGACGGCGACCCTCGACCGGAAACCAACCAACAGCTCTGACATTCGCCCTGTAGCACGGGGTTCGGGTGTCTTACCGTGGAGATATGACCGAGAATCCGGGCGCCGAACGTCACCCTCGGTTCAACGACGACCTCGTTGGGCTGGATCCGAACGACCCCGAGGCACAGGCGTTCGCCGAGCACCTGGACCGGATGCAGCGCTGCGACCCCGCATTCACGGTGGAGGGTTCATTACGGGGTGTCGCCGAATTCGCCGACGGCAGCAACCGCGCCGGGGGCCTGCGCTGGTGGGCGGCCGTGCTCATCGTGTGCCTGATTCTCATCGGCGTGCTCATGAGCGCGTGGGACACCCTGGGCGATCTTTTCGCCTGGCTCGCGGGGTAACCTGGAAAACATGGAGTCCAGCACCGAACAAACTCCGAAGGTCGTCAAGTCCGAGCAGGAATGGCGTGCTCAGCTCAGCCCCGAGGAATATGCGGTGCTGCGCCAGGCCGCCACGGAACGGCCCTTCACCGGCGAGTACAACGACACGAAAACCACGGGTGTGTACACCTGCCGTGCGTGTGGCGCCGAGCTGTTCCGCAGCGACACGAAGTTCGAGAGCCACTGTGGCTGGCCGTCGTTCTACGACCCGGCCGACTCCGACGCCGTGCTGCTGCGTGAGGACCGCTCACTGGGCATGGTGCGCACCGAGGTGTTGTGCGCCTCATGCCACAGCCATCTCGGCCACGTCTTCGAGGGCGAGGGCTTTCCCACGCCGACCGACCAGCGGTACTGCATCAACTCGGTCGCACTGCGCCTGGTGCCGACCGAGGACTGACGACCAGCGTGCAGCCCTCGGCGGCTTTCCGGGAGACCGGCGCCCGGCCCGGGTGTACGCCTGCGCGGCGTCGCCGTCACGGCAGGTTGAGCACCAGCTCGTTCGGCTGCACCCGGGTGCCGGTGTAGAACGGTATCTCCACGCGCACGTGCCTGCGGGCCTCGGTCGCCCGGAGATGGCGCATCAGGTCGACGATGCGGTGCAGTTCGTCGGCCTCGAACGCGAGAATCCACTCGTAGTCCCCGAGCGCGAACGACGCGACTGTGTTGGCGCGCACGTCCGGGTAGTCACGTGCTTCCTTGCCGTGCTCGGCGAGCATCTTCCGCCGCTCGTCATCGGGCAACAGGTACCAGTCGTACGAGCGCACGAACGGGTACACGCACACGTACTTACGCGGCTCCTCGCCCGCGAGGAACGCGGGAATGTGGCTCTTGTTGAATTCGGCCGGACGGTGCAGGGCGAACTGGCTCCACACCGGTGTCGACACGCGGCCCAGCGGCGTGCGACGGAAACCGGTGTAGGCGGCCTGTACCTGCTCGACCTCCTCGGCGTGCCACCAGATCATGTAGTCGGCGTCGGCGCGCAACCCCGCGACGTCGTACACGCCGCGCACGACAATACCTTTGTCCTCGAGAGCATCGATATAGGCGGCCGTCTCGGACGCTGCCTGCCCACGGTCATCCCCGAGCGCACCCGGCTCGACCCGAAACACCGACCAAGCCGTGTAGCGGATGGTGTTGTTCAGTTCATCGAAGTTCAACCGCGCCATGACCTCATTGTCCCACTACACGGCGGACGGCCGCGTCCCCGGTGGCCACACATGCGGGGATCCCCACACCGTGCAGTGCAGCACCGGCGACCGCGAGCCCGTCGAGCCGGGCGACGGCCCGCTCGATACGCGCGACGCGATCGACGTGGCCCACGCCGTACTGGGGCAGTCCCCCACCCCAGCGCATGACGAGAGTCTCCACCGGAGGCTCGGTGATGCCGGTCAACTCGGCGAGGTCGCGGCGGACGCGTTCGACCAGCTCGTCATCGGAGACCTGTAGTGTGCTCGGCTCGCCGAACCGGCCGACCGACCCCCGGATCAGCACCGGCTCGTGCGGTCTGTCGTGATGTCCCCATTTGCGTGCAGAGAAGGTGAAGGCCTTCGCCGTGAACCGGGTGCCGTCGGCGTGCCGTTCCCGCTCTCCGATCAGCACTCCCGATGACGGGGGCAGTTCTGTGCCGGGAGGCAGTGCCAGCGCGACGACCGCCATCGACGCCAGCTCCATCTCGGCGTACGCGGACGCCGCGTCGGGAGCCACGGAGGCGAGCAGCCTGCTCGCCGCGGGCGGGGGTACCGCGAGCACCACCGCGTCGGCCTCCAGGTCGGCATCGACGGGCGCGTGGGAGGGAGCCGCGGCCCCGGTGCGCAGTAGCCACCCGCCGGAAGACCGCCGGACGAGTTCGCGCACAGGTCGGCCGAGGCGGAGTTCGGCGGCGCTGAGCTCGGCGAGCCGGTTCACGAGGTCACCGAGGCCTCCCCGCAGCGTCGCGAACACGGGGGCCGTGCTGGGTCGTTCCGGCAGTGTCCTGCGCACCGCCTCCGTCAGCGACGTCGCACCGGCGTCCACTGCCGCGGCCACGGCGGGCAGGGTGGCGCGCAGGCCGAGGCCGTCCGCTCCCCCCGCGTAGACGCCGCCCAAAAGCGGGTCGACGAGCCTGTCCACCACCTCGTCGCCGAACCGGCTCCGCAACAGTTCACCCAGGGACACGTCGTGATCCGGCAGCGACAGCGGCGGGCCGGAGGCTTCCTCTGCGACCGCCCTGACGCCGTCGTCGGACAGCACGCCCGCCACCGCCTCGGCCGAAGCCGGGATGCCCATCACCGTGCCCTTCGGCATCGGCACCGTGCGCCCCAACGCACGGATGGTGGACGAAGCGGATGTCGGGTGCACGAGGTCGTCGCCGAGGCCGAGCTCGCGTATCAGCGCCACCGCCTCCGGGCGTCTGGCGAGAACCGCCTCCGGCCCCACGTCGAACCGTCGTCCGGCCAATTCCACGGTCCGCACCTTGCCACCGGCGACAGACGCCGCGTCGCACACCGTGATGCGTGCCTTCGCCCCCAGTTCGGTACGAAGCCGCCAGGCGGCGGTGAGGCCGGCGACCCCCGCCCCGACCACCACCACCCGGGCCGGGCGGGTTCCCCGCACATCGCCTTCGGCGTTCTCCCTCACAGGCTGTGCACCAACTCCACGATTCGGGACAACACCTCCGGATCGGTCTCCGGAGGCACGCCGTGTCCGAGGTTGAAGATGTGCCCGCCCGCGGCACGTCCCTCGGAGACGACACGGCGGGTCTCGGCCTCGATCACCGACCACGGGGCCGTCAACAGTGCCGGGTCGAGGTTGCCCTGCACCACCGGCGCCGGACGGTCGGGAGTGGCCAACCTGCGCACGGCCTCGTCCAACGGCACCCGCCAGTCGATGCCCACCACGTCGGCGTCGGCGTCCCGCATGTCCGGCAGCAGTTCACCGGTACCCACTCCGAAGTGGATACGTGGCACGCCGTAGGAGGCGACGCCCTCCAACACCGTGGTCGAGTGCGGCAGCACGAATTCCCGATAGTCCCGGGGCGACAACGCGCCCGCCCACGAGTCGAACAGCTGAATGGCGTCCACACCGGCGTCCAGCTGAACCCGCAGGAACGTCAGCGCGGTCCGCGCGAGCGCTTCCGCCAGTTCGTGCCACAGCTCGGGCTCACCGTGCATCAGCGCCTTGGTACGGGCGTGGTTCTTGCTCGGTCCGCCTTCGATCAGATAGGACGCCAGCGTGAACGGTGCCCCGGCGAAGCCGATCAGCGGGGTCCGACCGAGCTGTTCCACCAACAGCCGCACGCCGTCTGCGACCGGCTTCAGCTGTTCCGGGTCGAGCTCGGGCAGAGCGGCCACGTCGGCCCGCGAACGTACCGGGTTCGCCACCACGGGGCCCGTGCCCGCCACGATGTCGATGTCCATCCCCGCCGCGTACAGCGGCACGACGATGTCACTGAACAGGATCGCGGCGTCCACTCCGTGTCTGCGCACCGGCTGCAGCGTGATCTCAGCGAGCAGCTCGGGGTCGAGACAGGCGGTGAGCATGGGCACGCCCTCCCGGATCTTCCGGTATTCGGGCAGAGACCGTCCCGCCTGACGCATGAACCACACGGGGACGTGCGCGGGCGTGCCACCCCGCGCGGCGACGAGAAGCGGCGCATCGGAGAGGTCTCGACGGGCCGACGCAGGAGAAGTTGTCATCACCGACAATCGTGCCATGTCGCTCCGGACGGGCCGCCCCCCGGCGCGCCTGTCCCCGAACGGTGCACTCCGCGTCTTACAGTCGGATGGTGACCTCGATGACCCAGGCGCCCGAGGAGTTCCGTGCCGCTGTCGCCGCGTTGCGTTCCGTCACACCGCGGCCCGAGGTGACACTGGAGCCGATCAAGGCTCCCCGGCGTCTGGCGCCGTGGACGTTCGCCCTCGCGGCCGAGACCACCGGACCCGACGACGTGCCCGCCACAGGACGGCTCGTGCTGCTGCACGACCCGGACGGCCAGGACGGTTGGAACGGCGTGTTCCGCCTCGTCGTCTACATGCGAGCGGAATTGGACGCCGAACTCGCCACCGACCCGTTCCTGCCCGACGTGGGGTGGTCGTGGCTCACCGATGCCCTCAACTCCGCGGGAGCGTCGTGGACAGCGCTCGGTGGCACGGTGACCGAGACCTCGTCCGCCCGGTTCGGCGACATCGCGGGTCCCGCACGCACCGATGACATCGAACTGCGGGCGTCGTGGACGCCGACGAACACCGATCTACGGCCGCACGGCGAGGCGTTCTCGTTGGCTCTGTCTCACTACGCGGGCCTCCCGCCCGTCGGGGTCACCGTGTTCGGCCAAGGACGCGGCCGCTGAGGGATCGGATCCTCCGTCCGACATTCCACGGCCGCCTCGGAAACGATTTCTCCGCCCTGCCGCCGGCCGGCGATCACGGGCCCGTCATACTGTTTTCCGTGCTGACTCTTCTCTGACGTAAGGAGAGGTTCGGTCCTCCCGCGACACTCCCTCCCGCCCCCGGCGAGACCGAGCGACCGGTCGCCGCACTGTCTGCACAGGGCAGATGCACGCGCGCCCGATGGTCGGAAACCCTTCTACATCGTCGACGGAGCGCAGGCCGTTAACCACTTTCTGTATAAGAACCCGAATGCGCTATAGAAAGCGCAACGAGTCATTACCCGATAGGGATAGATCCTCGACTAATGCCCCCACTGACCCACTTGGGCGGCTAGAGTGCTTTCGACGACACCACTTTCGGTCTAAGCTGGCGCGGCTGATTGGCCGAAAGTCCCGGTGCCGGTCGGGGGGCACGACCGACTCCAGGGAGGTAGTGACGTGGCT
>NZ_DAHVQP010000099.1:0-14223 GCF_027317685.1 Saccharomonospora sp. | reverse complement strand
GAAGCCGTCTTCGAGACCGAGATCTGCGAGTATCTGGCCGCCCACGGGTGGCTCTACTCCGCCGACGACACCGGCTATGACCGCGAGCGCGCCCTGTTCCCCGAGGACCTGTTCGCCTGGCTGGAGCAGACCCAGCCGACGCCCTACCAGAAGGCGTTGAAGGCGGCCGGGTCGCAGGCGAAGTTCCTCGACGTGCTCACAACGGCGCTCGACAAGCCCCTTGAACACGGCGGCGGGACGCTCAACATCCTCCGCAACGGTGTGCAATACATCGGCGGTGGCCGGTTGAAAATGGCGCAGTTCCGCCCCGAAACCTCGCTGAACGCGACCACCAACGAGCAGTATGCGGCGATGCGGGTGCGGGTGATGCGGCAGGTGCACTTCTCCACCGCCGACCAGCGCAGCATCGACCTGGTCTTCTTCATCAACGGGCTCCCAGTCGCCACCGTGGAGCTGAAAACCGACTTCACCCAGTCCCTCGACGAGGCCATCAACCAATACCGCAGGAACCGGAACCCGATGACCAACGGACGCCCGGAACCGCTGCTGTCGTTCGGGCACCGGGCGCTGGTGCACTTCGCGGTCTCCAACGACCTCGCCGCGATGACCACCAAGTTGGAAGGCGAGAAAACGCACTTCCTGCCCTTCAACACCGGCCACAACGGTGGCGCCGGAAACCCACCGGGCGAGCGTGGGCGGTCGGCGACGGCATACCTG
Source organism: Saccharomonospora sp. (assembly GCF_027317685.1). Taxonomy (NCBI): domain Bacteria; kingdom Bacillati; phylum Actinomycetota; class Actinomycetes; order Pseudonocardiales; family Pseudonocardiaceae; genus Saccharomonospora; species Saccharomonospora sp. Next base: position 13,506 of record NZ_DAHVQP010000099.1, on the reverse strand, counting down.
TGGGAACGAGTGTGGGAAAAACACGCCTGGCTGGACATCATCGGCCAGTTGATGATCGTGGAGACCAAGGAGGAATGGGACGTCGCCACCGGAACCTCGGTGCGGCGCACCAGCATGCTCTTCCCGCGCTTCCACCAGTGGGAGGCCGTGACGAACATCGTCGCCGCGGTGCGCGAGGAAGGGGTGGGCCACCGCTACCTGATCCAGCACTCGGCAGGGTCGGGGAAGACCAACACCATCGCCTGGACCGCCCACCGGCTCGCACGGCTGCACGTGAACGACGAGAAAGTCTTCGACTCGGTGATTGTGGTCGTCGACCGCACCGTTCTCGACGGTCAGCTTCAGGAAGCCATCCGGCAGATCGACGGGTCGGGAAAGATCGTGGCCACGATCAGCCCCGAGGACGTGCGCAAGGCGGGGGCCAAGTCGAAGTCCGGACTGCTGGCGACCGCGTTGCGCAACGGGGAACTCATCATCGCGGTGACGGTGCAGACTTTCCCGTTCGCCCTCGATGAGATCCGGGCCGACAAGGGACTGAAGGGAAAGCGGTTCGCGGTGATCGCGGACGAGGCGCACTCCTCCCAGTCCGGGAAGACCTCCTCCAGGCTCAAAGCCGTGCTGACCGCCGAGGAGATCAAGGAGATCGAGGAAGGCGGCTCCGTCGACGTCGAATCGATTCTGGCCTCGGAGATGACCGAGCGGGCCGAATCGGAGAACATCTCCTACTTCGCCTTCACCGCGACACCGAAGAACAAGACCCTGGAACTCTTCGGCCGCAAAGGTCCCGACGGCAAGCCCGTCGAATTCCACCTCTACTCGATGCGGCAGGCGATCGAGGAGGGCTACATCCTCGACGTGCTCAAGGGCTACCAGACCTACGACACCGCGCTGAAGATCGCCGGGAAGGCCGAGAGCGGCGACGGTGGCGAAGTGGAGGAGACCGCGGCGCGCAAGGGGCTGATGCGGTGGGTGAAACTGCACCCGACCAACATCAGCCAGAAGGTGCAGATCATCGTCGAGCACTTCCACACCAACGTGGCCCACCTGCTGGAAGGCAAGGCGAAGGCGATGGTCGTGACCGACTCGCGCAAGGCGGCGGTGAAGTACAAGAAGGCGATCGACGCCTACATCGCCAAGCGGGCCGCCATGGACGCCTCGTACAACTACCGCACGCTGGTCGCCTTCTCCGGCTCGGTGACCATGGCCGAGGACGAGGAGTGGGCCTCGGACTGGGGGCCGCAGCCGAGCAAGGACGACGAGTTCACCGAAGCCAACCTCAACCCCGGAGCCGGTTCGGACCTGGCCGCCGCCTTCAAAGGCGCGACGTACAAGATCATGCTGGTCGCCAACAAGTTCCAGACCGGGTTCGACCAGCCACTGCTGTCGGCGATGTACATCGACAAGAAGCTTTCCGGGGTCACCGCCGTGCAGACGCTCTCGCGGCTCAACCGCACCCATCGCACCGCGGGCGGGGAACAGAAGCGCAAGACGTTCGTCCTTGACTTCGTCAACAAAGCCGAGGACATCCGGGCCGCGTTCGAGCCCTACTTCACCAACGCCACCCTGGAAACCGAGACCGACCCGTACATCGTCATCCACCTGTCCACCAAACTCGACCAGGCCGGGATCTACACACCGGAGCAAGTGCGGAAGGTCGCCGAACTGTGGGTCCGCCGCAAGGGCAACAACGCGCTCTCAGCCGCGATCAGCCCGGCCAAGAACGAGTTCGCCCGCCGCTACGCGGCCGCGATCGAGGCCGACGACAAGGTCACCCTCAACACCCTCGACCTGTTCCGCAAGGACGTCTCCACCTACGTCCGGCTCTACGACTTCATGAGCCAGATCGTCGACTACGGCGACCCGTACATGGAGATGCTGTCGATCTTCCTGCGGCTTCTGGAGAAGGTCATCGCGGATTCGTCGTGGGCCGCGGAAGTCGACCTCTCCGATGTGGTCCTGGTCGGCGTCAAACACAGCAAGGGGACCGCGGTCGACATTTCGCTGACCGGCGACGGCGAGCTCAAGGGCATCAGCGCTGCGGGCACCGGGACGCGGAAGGAGCCGAAGTACGTCGCACTGCAAGTCGTCATCGACAAGATGAACGATCTCTTCGGCGCCGAGTCGTTCGCCGAGTCCCAGGTCCGGGAGTTCGTGCAGGGTCTGGTGCAGCGACTGCTCGCCTACCCGGACCTGGTCAACCAGACCAAGGTGAACTCGAAAAAGCAGTTCATGGAATCGCAGGACTTCCAAGCCGCGGTCACCGAGGCGGTCATCGACAACCAAGAAGCCCACAACACCATGGCCGACTACTTCTTCAGCGACGGCCCCGGCATCAGCGCCGTCATCATGGCACTAGCGGACGCCTTCTACGAGGCCGCGATCGATCAGCGGACGGAGCAGTGAGCAGCCCGACCTCGGAAAGGAAACCGGCGATACTGCTTGAACAGCCACAACGACCACAACACCACAGCCGGGGCGACCGCCCTGCTGTCCTCTTCGGACCTTGATCCGGCCGGTGCTCCGCCTTCCGGTCACTTGTCCGCGTCCGCGGCGTCGAGGAAACTCCTCGCACGGGCCTCGATGTCGGCGACATTCTGTTCCAGCACGGCGGCCGCGAGATCCTCACGAGTCTCGAAGCGACGGTGCAGCGTAGTGCGGCTCACGCCAGCGGCGCGCGCGATGTCCTCAAGCGGCACGTCCGGGCCCAAGGTCGCGAAACAGCGCCTGGCCGCGGTGATCAGGCGAGCACGGTTGCGTGCGGCGTCGCACCGTGGGGAGGTCGGCATGGGTGGAGCGTAACCATCGAGCGGGTGCGCGCAAGAGACATGAACGACGTACTCGTCGGTGCGGACGAGGTAACAGCGGATGAGACGACGGTGGAGGAGCTGGCATGACACGCACGACGAATTCCGGGCGACGCGCGATAGCCGCCGGCGCCGCCGTGTCGATACTGGTCCTGGCGGGTTGCGCGTCGGCTTCCGGCGGCCCGGCGAGCCCGGCCGGGGAACACCGGCACGTAAAGGAACAGACGGCACGCAAGGTGTTGCAAGTCGCGGGGCCACGGGAAAACCCCACGGGAACCCTACTCGAAGGGCCGACCTTCGGCGACGACGGGCGGCTCCACCTCACCGACTACGCGGCACGGCTGTCGACGCGTGTGCCGACCTCCCGAAACCATGTCAGCCCGACGCGGTTCGAATCGATCCCCGCTCAAGCGCTTCTCGGTGAGGAAAGCGAAATGATTAAGTAGTGGAGGAAAGAAGCTTGTTCAGGGTCTCCAAAACCCCGGGGAGATAGAACCCGGTCTCTCCTTCCCATTTCTTCTTGCCGACACTGTAGGAGGGGACGGTAGGAGAAAAGGCAACGTTTTCGCGTTTGAGCAGCCGTGTCGTCATCTCCTCCACAACGGCGTTGCTCGCCGGATGCGCGGCAGCCAGGACGATGGGCTTGGTCGTCATCTGCAGGGCGAGTAAGGCCGGTGTGTTCCCGAATCCTCCCGCCAATCTCATGGTGAAGTCCAGGGTTGCAGGGAAGACCGCATAGCAATCCGCGATGTCGGCAAGCGATACATGCGCCTCGGTCGGGAGATTCGGGTCGTCCCAACTATCGGTCCACACCGACCCGGAGACCAAACGACGCAACGCCTCCACCGTGACGAAACGTTGAGCAGATTCGGTCACGACCGCATGAACGGTGAGGTCCGGGTAAGCTTGACGAAGCCAGTGGAACCAATAGGGTACGAGCGCGGCGTTGACGGACCCGGTAACCAGGAAGAGAACGCTGCGGGCCGGTAAGGCAGGAAGCGCGGCATTCGTGGCGGCGGAACTCTCAGACATAGTTTCTGTCCTGCTTATCGGACAAATCCATTTCCGGTGACACCATGATGGGGTTCAGTCCCTGCTTCCCTTCTTGCGGAACGGATGCCAAAATCATGAACTGGCAACGCCCACGCACACCCTCGTTGCGACATTTATCGCGCACGACATCAGAAAGCAATCGATAGCCTTGGCTTCTTACCACCCAGTCGAAGGTTGCGCCATAGCTGCCTAAGGTTCGGATTTGCTGGGCGGTATCGAATAAAGCTTTCTGTGCACGGTTGCCCGGGTTCCAAAACGTTGATAGCAGTGTCGCCTTCGTCTGGAAAGAAATGTTTTTCCAGTTACTCCATTCAGGTTTCCCGAGTTCCTTCTGATAGCGGTACATCACATAGAGGTCCTCAATCCCCGGATTGGGTGCGAAGAACCGCCATTGGGGAATCTTGAGGCTGGGGAGACGTGTCTGAAGCTGTAGCTTGTCATCAGGAATATTGTCACAAATAGTGAGGACTATATGCCCGATGAGTGCTGCGGTCATCACACGGCCACAAAGTGTCCTAACTAGCCTCATCGCATCTCCTTGAGCACGGTGGCCACCTGCTCGGCGCACGGCAGTTTCCCGATGATGGACCGATGACTGCTAAGAGAGACCGCCTGGAAGCGTGCGTTGAGTCGGTCGGCGAGTGTCTGCTGCTGATCGACGTTATCGGCTGCTGATAGTACGACTCGCTCTAAATCGAGTGCCGCCAAAAACTCTTGTCCTTCTGTCGGCTCGTGGAGGTACTCCTGTTGAGCAGTCCGGATAGTGCGGATGCTGCCAATGAAGGACACATACGCTCGTTGAATATCGGGGCGGTATTCAACATCCCTTTCAGGGGGGCTCGTGACCCACCGATTCATGCCAGTCACAGTGCCCAGCATGCGACGAAGCGAATCCTGCTTGAACCGTTCCACACGACGCCGTGAGCGCCGGTCAGCGTCCAGTAGCACCGCATCGGTTCCGTCGAGCACGACAACCGCACGTGCTCGCTTCCGAAGGTATTCGGATTCAGCGAGAGCGTTTCCGGTTACCAGCGATCCGATGGAATGTGAACAGAACACGATCGGCCCCTGCGGTGAACAATGCTGCAATAATGCTTCCAGCAACTGTCCGGGTCGTGCTCGACTGTCGGTGCGTGCGTAGCCGGACCGGTGGTAACAAAGGATGTTGAAGTCGTCGGACAGTAGGTATCTGATCCAGTCCCAGCACTCGAGCGGGGCGCCGAGGCCGTTCTCCAGGACGAGCGTCGTCCTCGAAGTCGTTTCAGCTTCGCTGTAGAGGTACTCGATCGAGCTCCCCTCCTGGTCGAGCAGGACCGAAGTACCTTTTATCCCCAGTCTTCGAGCCCGTTCTTCCTGGGTGCGAACATAGGACATGCCTGAACTGACCGCGATTACGCCGGCTAAGGCGGTGAGGATGGACTTTTCGATGTTCATCAGGCACGCGCGTGTCGATCGATAACGTACATAACCGCTCCATGGGACGAAGAGAACCCCCAGAAAAAGCGCGGAAGCCCCATTGTGGCCGCGACTCCCAGATGAAATCCACGAACGGCTGACAACGCGTAACGCGCACGATGGGGGCCCATGATGTATACGAGTGGGAACGCTGTCTCCCACACGACCGTGAGCCAAGTGAGGATTCGGGCTAGCTTAGGGTTTCGCTTCAGCATCTGCGCGAGTGAACTCTGCCCATACTGCTGGGGTTGTAGAACGAGGTCCAGCGCCTCGCCCGATCGCCATGTGTAGGACACGAGCTTGGCCAAGCCCGATGCGAGGTACGACACGCACACTTGCGCGTTGACTGCTCGCAGGAACACTTCGTCCGACTGAGCGGCATCCGGGATGACAGCGGTGGCGATACGGTACCCGTTGATCACCTCGGCCATCTGGTCGGAGCCATCTCGACCAAAGGGATTCCGGTATTCTGTCGCGCTGTTGGCCAGGAGCATCAGGCCCGCTCCAAGGATTTGCGTGCGCCGACACGAGCGAGACAGAAGCGTCGTGATCCCCCCGGCCACACCGATACTCTTGAGAAGCGCAGCTCCTTCGCGTGTATCGAGTTTCTCTCGAACGTGTAGAGGAAGAATGCTCGATTCGCGCTGTTGCGACCTACCTCGTAAAAGCCCCTCATCGCTGTGCTGGCGTAACTGCGACAAAGCTTCGAGGCCACTGATGATCTCACCGACTGCGGCTGGGGCCATCGTCCAGTATCTCGCCTTAGCGCGATCCACTGGATACGATGGCCCCAGGAGCAGCTTTGCCGCTCTTGACCGAATTTTAATTCGGCGCATTCCAATATTGCTTTCTATGACTCAGCAGACCAAGCAGATCGTGCTGCCCGTGATCGCCATTTCCGCGATGCCGACGGTGGTGGGAGTCACCATGGCGGGTTCGCTGTTACGGTTCACGAATCCCTGTCCCACATCGGAGAACATCTCATTGACGGAATCCGTGATGAATTCATTGCGTGCTGCTGTATCCATTGTTTCCCCAGATTCTCATGTTGTGGATAGAGTGGAAGCTAGTCGCAATTAGCTCTGACTGTCAACGAGTTGTCCATATTTCGTGCATTTGACTTCAACGAGCTGGGCCTTCTGGGGCAATTCTTTCCGCTGGACGTAGGTACATGCTCTTGGTCTGATCGGCGTGATCGCGGCGTCGACAGCCCTGAATGTCCTGTTTATGCCTATTTTCGATCGTGTTGTGTCTCGGAATTTACCACTTCCGGCTCTTCTGCCGTGGAGAGGTCGTTTTCGCCGTGCGCTGGGAAAGAGCGGTGAGGTGGGCCTGGCGTGACCATCAGAATCACTGAAAGCGAACGCGGCATCGATGTTGTGGAACTCCTGCTGGGTGTTGCAGAGCACGAATCGCTCATCCACCGGCTGGAAGACTCATCCGTGTCCCACCGGAGCGCTTCGTTTTTTTTGAAAGCTGTTATACCAGCGGTGTCGTCGCTTTGCCGCCGTCACCGAACGCGAAGAAGGAACCGGAGGTCGGTGCGCTATCGGGTGTGAACGCTGAAATCCCTCGCTGTGCTTCGTCGGGCTCATCACCGGTTTCCGCCGTGAGGCGGTCGGTGTGGGCCGGCGTGGATGTGTGTGCGTATCCCTTGGGGGTCGAACAGGATGAGTAGCTCCACCACGCCGCCGTCGGCGCTGCCCAGCCAGTGTGGGGAGGAGGTGTCGAACTCGGCCGCCTTACCGGGGCGCAACGTCAGGTCGCGTTCTCCGAGGACCAGCCGCAGTTGTCCGTTGAGGACGTACAACCATTCGAAGCCGTCGTGGGTCTGCGGGTTCGGTTCGAGTGGTTCGGGTTGTGCCGGAATGATCATTTTGAATGCCTGTACCCCGCCGGGCCGCCGGGACAGCGGCACGAAAGTCATCCCGAACCGGTGGATCGGCGTGAGGTGGACGCGAGGGTCGCCGGTGCGCGGCGCGCCGACGAGGTCGTCCAGCGGAACGTTGTAGGTGCGGGCGAGCGGGAGCAGCAACTCCAGGGTCGCGCGGCGCTGCCCGCTCTCCAGCCGAGACAGCGTACTCTCCGACACCCCGGTCGCCGTCGCGAGCTCGGCGAGGGTGATGCCGCGGTGCCGACGCAGCGCGCGAAGTCGCGGCCCCACCGCGTCAAGCACGTCGTTCGTGTCGCGATCCACCGAGCCATCTTGCCAAAACCGCAAGATTTCGTGCCAGTCGGGTGTGTGCGTGGTGAGACTGGGGCCCATGCCGAAGAAAGGGGCACCGATGCACACCACCGATGCGGTCACATTCTGGGACAGCGTCCACGCGTCTCGACCGACGACTATCGGCCCGCGGCCGAACGTCCGGCTCACTGAGACCGTCACCGGCCTGCCGCCTGGTGACGCGTTGGACCTCGGATGTGGCGACGGCGGTGACGCGCTGTGGCTCGCCGACCAGGGGTGGCACGTCACCGCCGTCGACATCTCGACCGTGGCGGTCGAGCGGCTCGCCGCCATCGCCGGCTCACGCGGCCTCGACGACCGAGTCACCGCCGTGCGGCACGACCTGGGAGAAGGCTTCCCTCGCGGCGAGTTCGACCTGATCTGCGCCCACTACCTGCACACCCCCTTCGATCTGGACCGGGCAGCCGTCCTGCGCTCGGCCGCGCACGCGTTGCGCACGGGCGGGCGGCTGCTGGTCGTCGACCACGGCTCGACCGCGCCGTGGTCGTGGGACCAGGACCCCGACGTCCGGTACCCGAACCCACGGGAGGTCGCCGAGGACATCGGCCTGGACTCGGCGACGTGGAGGGTCGAGCGGGCCGACACACCCCGCAGAGTCGCGACAGGACCGAACGGGCAAACCGCTGAGGTCATCGACCACGCCCTACTCATCCGCCGTATCACCTGATCCAGCGGCCACCTCACAGAGGAAGGAACCCCTCATGCCCACCACGCCACGCCAGGACCGTCGCCGTGACACCCCGCAGCCTCGGACCGGCAGCAGCGAGGCCGAGGTCCTGCGCGGATTCCTCGACTACCTCCGTGCCTCGGCGGTGCACCGGAATTGTGTCGCACGCCAGGCCGCGACGCGCACGGAGAGCAATTCGACGAACACGTGCGGCTCGTCCACGGGCAACAGCACGTCTTGGGACGAGGTGCGCAACAGCACGGCGGGACCGGGGACGGCCTGGGCCACGGACCCGTCGGACAGAGCCAGCCACGGAACAGGCCCGGACGTGCCGGGCAGCATGGTCGGTACGACGTCCCGCAGCTCGGAGAAGGAGAGATGGCCGTGGCCGGTGGCCCGGTGTCGGCGTGCCGCCCATTCGAGGCCGGCCCTGCCGATCGACACCGAACCGGACACGAGGCCGGTGTCGTGGAGCCGGGCTCGGACGGCGACGGTGAACGGCGTCGCGCCCAGCTCGCGGGACACGGGGGTCAGCAACGCCTGCATGGCGCGGCGGGCGAAGAACACGCCGAGCGCCACCGCCGCCAACGCGAGCACGAGGACCACGGTGGCGGTGACGGCCCCGGCGCCACCCGCGTTCGTGGCGAAACCGACTGCGGGGAACACTCCGAGCAACAGCTGAACCCCGCCGGTGAGAAACGCCGCACGCACCCACCGCGGCGGCTCGGACACCAGCCCACGAACACTCGCGAGCGCGAGCACGGCGGGCACCACCGCACCCACCACGGGCAGCACCGGCCACACGGCGAAACCATCCACCGCGACGGTGACCACGAGTGCGAGTACGCACAACGCGACGATCGTCCACGGGCACCCGGCCAGTGCCGTCAGCAGGGAACCGCGCGCCCGGGCCCACCGGGGCTGAAGCAACGCGGCAGCCTGTGGGTCGGTGACCCCGGGCATCGTGGTCGGAACGAGCATGTCCGAAAACCTAGCAGCGGCCGTGGCCGGTGGCCCGGTGTCGGTCAGCGCGTCATCTCGTGGAGGAACGCCTGAGTCTCCGGGTCCGTGGAGTACACGCACACACCTCGCATGCCGCGGGTCAGCAGAACCTTGTAGGTGTTGCGGATGAGGGCGGCGAAGTGGAGTTCGTCGGGTCACCAGCGGTAATCGAGGAACTTCCCGTCGAAGGTCACGACCACGCGGTCACCGTCCGGGTCCTCGTGGCGGGAGACGTCGACGCGGAAGTTGATGGCGCTCATGATGCCGTCGCCGAACTCCTCGTGGATCAGTTCCTTCAGCGCGGGACCGTAGACCTTCAAAGCCTCGACGAAACGGTAGATCGTCGGGTCGGACAGCACCTCCGGGTCGCTGCCTCGCATGGGCTGGCGTTGCAGGCTTTCCGCGACCGTGTCGTCCAGTTCGAGCAATCGGCACACGTGGTCGGCCTGTTCGCGGGTCATCGGGTGCTGCCCGAGCAGCGCGGCCGTCGTCCACACGACCGGAGCACCGATCTCCTCGGCGATGCCCGCCCATGTCAACCCTCGGCGGATGCGGGCGGCCACGATGAGTTCGGCGGCTTCGGACTTGCTCAGGATCGGTTTCATGCCGTTCTCCTTAGGGTGCGCTGGTGTTCCCATTGTGGGGACCGCATCCGGGCCGAGTCGAGCGGAACCATCAGTGGCCGCCGGGCGCCGGTTCTTGATCGAGAAGTGTAACGAGACAGCTCGATCGGGTGGGAAAGACGCCGTTGCCCCGTCTTTCGGCGCGGTGTGTGAGCGATGCGGCGAGAAAGGGCGATATTCCCCACCCCTTCGGGGAATGTCCGCTTATCGACTTGTCGGCGGGGTAGGGGAACGGCATGGCGGCGTGCCACGTGGGATCGACGGCGCCCGGAACACGCAACCGATCTGCGAGGAGTCACGGTGGACGAGTCCAACCCGATCAAGGCAGCGATCAGCAAATTCACCGACAGGGCGAAGGACGAGGACGAATCCGCCGAGGCCATCCCCGGTCGGCCGGGCAGCCAGCCGCCGCCACTGGAGGAGCCGACCGAGCCCCATGAACCGCTTCCGCCCAAACCCGACCAGAGCACGCCGGCCCCGCACACCGCCACGGGCAGGCCGACAGGCGGGTCCGCGGAAGCGATGGCGCAGGGCGGTGCCTACCTGACCACCGCACAAGGAGTCCGGCTGCCCGACTCCGACCACTCGCTCAAGGCGGGGCCTCGCGGTCCGGTGCTCCTGCAGGACCACCACCTGCGGGAAAAGATCATGCACTTCGACCAGGAGCGGATTCCCGAACGAGTGGTGCACGCTCGGGGAGCCGCGGCCCACGGCGTGTTCAGAAGTTACGGGACGGCCGCCAACGTCACGAAAGCGGCATTCCTTCAGGAAGGTGTCGAGACCCCGACCTTCACGCGGTTCTCCACCGTGATCGGGTCTCGTGGTTCGTCGGACACCGTTCGGGACACCCGTGGGTTCGCCACCAAGTTCTATACCACCGAAGGCGTGTACGACTTGGTCGGCAACAACATCGCGGTGTTCTTCATCCAGGACGCGATCAAATTCCCCGACATCATCCACGCCGTCAAGCCGCATCCGGACCGAGAGATCCCCCAGGCGCAGAGCGCGCACGACACCTTCTGGGACTTCATGTCGCTGCATACCGAGGCGATGCACCACACGATCTGGGCCATGTCCGACCGGGGCATCCCGCGCTCATACCGGACCATGGAGGGCTTCGGCGTCCACACCTGGCGGCTGGTCAACGCCCAGGGTGAGACGACCCTGGCGAAGTTCATCTGGAAGCCCAAGGCGGGCGTGCACTCCCTGGTGTGGGAGGAGGCGCAGATCATCAACGGCGTGGATCCCGACTTCCACCGCCGCGATCTGGCCGACGCGATCGAAGCGGGTGCCTACCCGGAGTGGGAGCTGTGCATCCAGACCTTCCCCGACACGCCTGAGCAGACGTTCGAGGGCATCGACCTGTTGGACTCCACCAAGATCGTTCCCGAGGAGTTGGCGCCGGTCCAGCCGATCGGCCTGCTCACCCTCAACCGCAACCCGTCCAACTACTTCGCCGAGACCGAGCAGGTCGCCTTCCACGCCGGCCATCTGGTGCCCGGCATCGACGTCACCGATGATCCACTGCTGGCCGGACGGTTGTTCTCCTACCTCGACACTCAGCTCATGCGGCTCGGCGGCCCCAACTTCGCGCAACTGCCGATCAACCGTCCACACGCGCCCGTCAATGACATGCTGCGCGACGGCATGCACCAGACGGCCGTGCACACCGGTGTCGCCCCCTACAAGCCCAACTCCCTGGACGGCGGTTGCCCCTTCTTCGCCGGCAGCGACGAAGGCGGATACGTCGAGGTCCCCACACCGGTCGAGGCCTCGCAGAAGGTCCGCCAAGCGCCCGAATCGTTCGCCGACCACTTCACCCAGCCGCGAATGTTCTGGTTGAGCCTGTCACCGGTCGAACGTGAGCACACCATCGACGGTTTCGTCTTCGAACTCGGCAAGTGCTATGAGCAGGCGGTCAAGGAGCGCACTCTGCGGGCGCTCGCGGAAGTCGATCCCTACCTGTGCGAGAGGGTGGCCGAGGGCCTCGGACTGCCCGCGCCCAAGGCCACCCGCGAGCTCCCGGATGTCCAGCCCAGCCCGGCGCTGTCGCAGGTGGGCAGCAAGTGGCCCACCAAGGGGCGCCTGATCGGCATCATCGCCGACGAAAACGCCGACCTGGACGCCGTCCGTGCCCTGCGGCGGGAGATCTTCAATGGCGACATGGTGCCGCTCGTCATCGGCCCCACCGGTGGCAAGCTCGGCGCGAACAGCGGCGATCCCGTCACCGTGCAGCGCAGTTTCGTCACCGGGCGCTCCACCGAGTTCGACGCGCTGATCGTGGCCGCAGCGCCCGTCCCGGGCAAGGACGCTTTCGCCACCCGCGACGCCAAGGCCTGGAACGGCACCGCCGATGCGGCCATCGACCCGCGTGTGGAGCTCATGCTCACCGAGGCGTACCGACACGCCAAACCGCTGGGCGCGCTGGCCTCCGCCCGGTCGGCGTTCGACGGTGCGGGAATCCCCGTGGACGCGCCCGGAATCGTCGTCGGTGACGACGCCGAAGCGGTTCTCCGGAAAGTCGTCGATCTACTCCGCCACCACCGAGTCTGGGAACGGTTCCCGGCCTACGCCTAGCGCGGAAATCGGTTTCGGTGAGGACGTCGTGGTCACCTGTGGTCCATACGGCTGAGCCGAATATGAAATGCTTTCATTTCTTTTTGGCTGAGGCTAGGGTCTTCCGTCATCGATCAACGGAAGGACCCTGCCATGTCGCGACTTTCGCGCACAGTGGCCGTGTTCGCCGTCGCGGCTGTGGTCGGCACTGTGGTGACCGCACCTCCCGCGAGTGCGCGCCACGCGCCTCTACCGGAGCCGGCGCCGGACTACTGCGGTGAGCAGTGCCACGACATCCTGCCACCTGGCCAGAACGGCAACGCCACCTTCATCGAGCTCGTCGGTCATCTGTTGTTCGGCACCCTGCCGAAACACTCCGATGACCAGCTCGACGCCTACGACGAACTCGCCACCCGGTATTCGGGTCTGACCACCGACACCATCACCGAGTTCTTCAACGACAACTCGTTCGGCGTTCCCGAGGACCAGGTCGAGCGCAGCTACCGGCCACGCGAGGACGTCACCATCGTGCGCGATAAGTCCGCCGGCGTCCCACACATCACCGGCACCACCCGCTCCGGAACCATGTTCGGCGCCGGATACGCCACGGCCGAGGACAAGCTCTTCCTCATGGACGTGCTGCGCCGGGCCGGGCGGGGAACGGTCTCCTCGTTCGCCGGCGGCGCACCCGCGAACCGCGCACTGGAACAGCAATTCTTCGCCGCCGCGCCGTACACCGAGGAGGAACTGCAACAACAGCTCGACGACGTCGCCCGCAGGGGCGAACGCGGCGCCCAGGCCATCGAGGATCTGAAGTCCTATGTGGCGGGAATCAACGCCTACATCGAAAAATCGCATCGCGGTCGGTATTTTCCCGGCGAGTACGTCGCCACCGGGCACGTCGACGCGATCACGAACAAGGGTCGCATCGAACCGTTCAAACCAACCGACATCGTCGTGCTCGCCGCGCTGATCGGTGCCCAGTTCGGCGGTGGTGGCGGTAACGAGGTGCAGAACGCCATCGCCTGGCTGGAACTGCACGAGCGGTTCGGCGTCGAACGCGGGGAGGAGATCTGGAAGGTCTTCCGCGCCGAGAACGAC
>NZ_DAHVQP010000017.1:0-9561 GCF_027317685.1 Saccharomonospora sp. | reverse complement strand
ACCGATGTCGAGCAGCACTTCGTCGCGATCGACCTTGACGATGGTGCCTTCGACGATGTCACCATCGTTGAAGTATTTGATTGTCTTGTCGATAGCAGCGAGGAAGTCTTCCTCCGTCCCGATGTCGTTCACGGCGACCTGCTTCGCCTGCGAGGAATTCGGGGCGGTGGTGGTGTCGATGGTCATTAGGTGGGTTGCTCCGGTTAGCGGCTTGGTCTCGTGGATGTGCAATTTGCTAGCGCGAGGCGGGAACAGGCGATGACTGTGCAAACGTTCAGACTGAACGGCCGCGAGCATCACCAGATGGTGCGCGACCTCGACATCGCAGCATGTGCTCGACCGAGTCGAAGGCAGCGCGAACCCACTGCGCTAGATCTCATAGTACGCGTCTCGATCGAGTCCGCACAATCAGGGGGTCCGACTCCGGCTACCCGCCGTACCTCGCGGACAATGACGGCCGTGTCCGACGCGAACTCCCCCGACCGTCACGCCAGCGCCGAGGCCGTCCTCGGCACCACGGGCATCGCCCACCGTCCCGTGGCCTCCGACGAGGCCAGAGCGGCCAACCTCGCCTGGTGGGACGCCGACGCCGACGACTACCACGACACCCACGGTGATTTCCTCGGCGTCGCCGACTTCCTCTGGTGCCCCGAAGGGCTGCGGGAGGCCGACGTCGGACTGCTCGGCGAGGTCTCCGGTGCCGATGTGCTGGAAGTGGGCTGCGGCTCGGCACCCTGTGCCCGCTGGCTCACCGACCAGGGCGCGCGCGTGGTGGCGTTCGACCTGTCGGCGGGCATGCTGCGGCACGCCCTCGATGGCAACAGGCGTACCGGCCTGCACCCCGCGCTCGTCCAGGCCGATGCCGAGCACCTGCCGTTCGTCGACGGGGCGTTCGACATCGCCTGTTCCGCGTTCGGGGCGACCCCGTTCGTGGCATCCGTGACGACGTTGTTCAGCGAGGTCGCACGGGTACTGCGCCCACACGGTCGATGGGTGTTCTCGGTCACCCATCCCATGCGCTGGATATTCCCCGACGATCCCGGCCCCAACGGGCTCACCGTCACCCAGCCGTACTTCGACCGCACCCCCTACGTCGAGGTGGACGCGAACGGCGACGCCACCTACGTCGAATACCACCGCACCCTCGGCGACTACGTGCAGGCATTGAACGCGGCGGGCTTCCGGCTCGTCGATCTGATCGAGCCCGAATGGCCGCCCGGACACACCCGGGTATGGGGCCAGTGGAGTCCCCTGCGCGGCAAGTTGTTCCCCGGCTCCGCGATCTTCTGCTGCGTGCGGGACTCCTGACCTTCGCCCCCGCCGTCTCCCCACAGCACCGACCGCGGCGACGCCCTCACTTGACCGTCACTTGAGGGTCGGAGACGTCCAGCGCGGCAACCCGCCGACGAGGTCGTGCACCCGCGGACGCGGGATCCGAGGTTGGGACCGTCGGCGCCCGGCCTCGTGCCGGGACGAGGGCGCACCGCTTAAAGCCCGGTCCACCGCGGCGCCCACGCTGGCGACGATCTCGCCCTGTCCCAACGCCCTCTCCTCGTCGAACGCGGACACCTCGCCGAGAAGAATCCGCTGCACAGAGTGCCCCGCCAGCGGTTCGGACGTAGGTTGTTCCGGCACTGTGGTGGCGCTGGTCTGCGACCACACCTCCACCACCGGGGCGGCGGGAGCCAACAGCGGCTCGACTGCCTTCGACACCGGCTCCCGGTAGGAGTCGTGCAGCCACGTCACGAGCAGATCCACCGATTTACCGTCCAGTGTCTCCGCCACCTGTTGCGCCAACTCCTCCGGCCGGTCCCAGTGGGCCTCCAGCCACACAGCTCGGCCACTGGGCTCGTCACCGTCGAGCGGCACCGGCGAGTACCGCCGGCACGGCAGAATGACGTTCCAACCGTCGTAGACGAGAGTGCGTGTGACGCCGTTGAGCATTCCCGCTCCGGCGAGGATGAGTGCTGTCGGACCCTCCATATTCGGGGGATACCCGAACGGGTGGTTTCCCAATCCTCCCGAACGTCCGTGGACCGCCGCCGGGCGGTCCACGCCCGCCCGGCTACAACGCGATCAATGTGCGGCGTCGTTCCACGAACGGCCGTAACCCACCGACACCTCCAACGGCACCGACAGCCGGTACGCCGCTCCCATCTCCCGACGCACCAGTTCCTCCACCTCGCCATGCTCGCCGTCGGCGACTTCCAGCACCAACTCGTCGTGTACCTGCAGCAACATCCGGCTGCGCAGCCCGGCCTCGGACAGGGCCTGACACACGCCGAGCATCGCGACCTTGATGATGTCGGCGGCGCTGCCCTGGATCGGAGCGTTGAGGGCCATCCGTTCCGCCATCTCACGGCGTTGCCGGTTGTCGCTGGTGAGGTCGGGCAGATAACGACGCCGACCGAAGATCGTCTCGGTGTAGCCATTCTTGGCCGCGCGCTCCACCACGCTGTGCAGGTAGTCACGCACGCCACCGAAGCGAAGGAAGTACTCGTCCATCAGGCCCCGCGCCTCCTCGGTGGAGATGCGCAGCTGCTGCGACAGTCCGTAGGCGGACAGCCCGTAGGCGAGCCCGTAGTTCATCGCCTTGATCTTGGCGCGTTGTTCGCCGGTGACCTCGGTGGGATCGACATCGAACACTCGGGCGGCCGTCGCGGCGTGGAAGTCGAACCCCGACTGGAACGCCTCGATGAGCGCCTCGTCGTTCGACAGGTGCGCCATGATGCGCATCTCGATCTGGCTGTAGTCGGCCGTCATGAGCTCGGCGTAGCCCTCGCCGACCACGAACGCCTCACGGATACGACGACCCTCGTCGGTACGGATCGGAATGTTCTGCAGGTTCGGGTCCACCGACGACAACCGGCCCGTCGCCGTAATGGTCTGGTGCAAAGTGGTGTGGATACGCCCGTCGTCGGCGACCGACTTGATCAGCCCCTCGACCGTGCTGCGCAGCTTCGTGGCATCACGGTGTTCGAGCAGGTATTGCAGGAACGGGTGCTCCGTCTTCTCGTACAGCGTCTGCAACGCGTCGGCGTCGGTGGTGTAGCCGGTCTTGGTGCGCTTGGTCTTCGGCATGCCCAGCTCGTCGAACAACACCACCTGGAGCTGCTTCGGCGAACCGAGGTTGATCTGCTTGCCGATCACCGAGTGCGCCTGCTCCGTCGCATGCTTCACCCGACTCGCGTAGTGGGCTTCGAGCTCGGTGAGCGCGTCGAGATCCACGGCGATACCCGCCGCCTCCAACTCGGTGATCACCGACAACAGCGGCAGCTCGATGTCGGCCAGCAACGTGGTGCCCCCGATGGCGGCGAGTTCGTCGGACAACGCGGACGACAACTCGGAGATCGCCCGCGCCCGCACCAACTCACCGCGCACGATCTCGTCGTCGGACTCGGTGTCGAGCAACGACAGCTGCCCGTCGCCACCGGTGTCTTCGGAGCGCAGTTCCTTGCCCAGATAGCGCAACACGAGGTCGTCCAACTTGAACGACCGCTGCCCCGGCCTGACGAGATACGCGGCGAGTTCGGTGTCCATCACCACGCCGGCCAGACGCCAACCCCGAGCACGCAGCCCGTGCAGCGCCTTCTTCAGCGAGTGCCCCACCTTGTGCACGTTCTCGTCGGCCAGCCACTCCGAGAGTGCGCGTTCATCGTCCGGGGTCAGTTCCGTGACATCGACGTAGGCACCCTCCCCGTCGGACGCGGCCAACGTCACGGACCGCACATCGGACGACACCGAAGCCCCCGTGGTGGCGAAGGCCAGTCCGACCGTCGTGCCGCTGCCCGCGTGGCGGGACAACCAGTCGCCCACCGTGCCCGGCTGCAACGCCGTGCCCACGGCCTCGAAACCGGAATCGGCTTCCGGCTCGGCGCTCGACAACGACGCGAACAGCCGGTCGCGCAGCACCCGGAACTCCAGCTCGTCAAACAGCCTGTGCACCGCCTCGCGGTCCCACGGCCGCAGGGCGAGGTCGTCCGGTGTGCTCTCCAACGGCACGTCCCGCACCAACTCCGTGAGTTGCCGGTTGAGCATCACCGAGTCCAAGTGCGAACGCAGCGCCTCCCCGACCTTGCCCTTCACCTCGTCGGCTCGGTCGATGAGCTCGCCGAGCGAACCGAACTGTTTGATCCACTTCGTCGCCGTCTTCTCGCCCACGCCGGGGATGCCCGGCAGGTTGTCGGAAGGGTCGCCCCGCAGCGCGGCGAAGTCCGGGTACTGCGCGGGCGACAGGCCGTACTTCTCCTGCACGCCCTCGGGGTCGAACCGCACCAGATCCGACACGCCCTTGCGCGGATAGAGGACGGTCACCGAGTCGTTGACCAGTTGCAGCGCGTCACGGTCGCCGGTACAGATCAGCACCTCGTAGGCGTCGCCCGCCTGCGTGGTGAGCGTGGCGATGACGTCGTCGGCCTCGTAACCCTCCACAGCCAGCACCGGGATCGACAGCGCGCCGAGGACGTCCTTGATGAGCTCCACCTGGCCCTTGAAGTCGTCGGGCGTGGCGAGACGGTTGGCCTTGTACTCGGCGAACCGCTCCGAGCGGAACGTCTTGCGGGACACGTCGAACGCCACCGCCACGTGCGTGGGAGCCTCGTCGCGGAGCAGGTTGATCAACATCGACGTGAACCCGAATACTGCGTTGGTGACCTGTCCGGTGGAGGTTCTGAACCGGTCGGCCGGCACCGCGAAGAAGGCCCGGTAAGCCATCGAATGCCCGTCGATGAGCAGCAACCGGGGTGTGTCGTTCGCTACGGAGGTGTTCTGCTTGGAGCTCACGCCCGTGAGTCTAGGGTGAGGGCCCGACAGTCTTGCCGTGCGCTCGCTCCGTCTCGAGCACTGGCCCGACACGACCTGGCAGAGCCGGGTGGAACCCCAGGAAGGGAGTCACACGGTGACCGAGAACTCGTCCGACAAGCTGGTACACGATCTTCTCACGGCGGTCACACCCGAGATCGCCGAACAGCAGCTCAACGACAAACTCGGAGTCACCTTCGTCGATCTGACGCCGGAGCGGGTCAGTGCCACGATGCCGGTGAAGGGCAATCTTCAGCCCTACGGGTTACTGCACGGTGGAGCGAACGCGGTGCTGGCCGAGTCCCTCGGCTCGTTTCTCGCGGCGTTGAACGCGGGCCCCGATCGCATGGCGGTGGGGCTGGAGCTGTCCTGCACGCATCATCGCGCCGCCATGTCGGGCACGGTGACGGGCGTGGCCACTCCCCTGCACGTCGGTCGGAGCACCATCACCTCGGAGATCGTCATCACCAACGAGACGGGCTGGCGGACATGCACGGCACGGCTCACGTGCGTGGTGCGTGACCGCGTCCCGGGTTCCTGACCGGTTTTCCCGGCGGCTCGCATCGCCGTCGGCAATGGATGGTTGCCGGTCGGTCCGGCCAAGCCGTCCGTCCCACGTCGTCGGCCCAGAGTGGACGTTCCACCGAATCGCCGCCCCGCCGCGAACGGTACCTTTGGCACCACCCTCGAACAGGTGAAGAAGTACTCGTCCTCGGCGCCCGCCCACGGATTCGTCTCCCTGTCCTGGCCGGGAAACACGCATGTCAGCACGGAGATCCGCCGATCTGGGCGACTTCGTGAACGAGGTTCTCCATTTCGTCTTTCCGTATCCGGCCCATGGGGTTCGTCGGCATGCACCGTTAACCTGGCCGCCATGACGACCCAGGAGCAGGACTCCTCCGACCAGTCGGAGGACCTGACCGACCACGGTGACGAGTTCGTCGATGTCCACTACGAAGAACTGCTGGGGACCGACAGCTTGCCGCCCCTGCGGTTGCCCTCCGACGCGGAGCTCACAGAGGCCGCACGCGACAGTCCCCTGCTGACGGCCGTGCGCGCACTGGCTCGGTGGGTGGGCGAAAGCCGTCCTGTGAACGGTGACACCGGTCAACTGAGCGAAGCGGACGCGGCACTCGCAGCGCGGGAACTGATCGACAGCGGGATTCTTCCGCCGGTCGATGACGATGTGCGGATGCGCGAGCTGACGCAGCTGTGGGAGTTGGCCGACGCTCTCGGGTTCGTCGAAGTCGGCGACACCACCGCCACCGAGGGGTCCACAGTGGACGAGTGGCCGGGTGGTGAAGACGACACCGTGCAGGAGGTGTGGGCCCAGGCATTCGCGTTGGTGTGCGCGTGGAGTCTGGCCTTCGACGCCGCGCACCTCGGTGTGCCCGATCTGCGGCTGCACGGTGCCGGAGCCACGGTACTGCCGCTGTTCATGGCCCGGGAGAGGGGCGTTGCCCTCGCCGAGCTGGACGAAATGATCCATGAAGCGGCCGCGATGGACGAAACGGGCTCGGATACCGCGGTGTTCGACGCCAGGTGGCAGTACTGGGTGGACGCGTACGGTCGGCCCGCACACCTGCTCTATGAACGCCTCCGGTGGCTGGGCGCGGTGACGATCACCGACGACGTCGTGCGGCTGACTCCGCTGGCCCTGTTCGTGCTGTGGTCGGAGATCGGGGCCGAGGTGGACGTGCCACTGCTGCCATCGTTCGAGGAGATGACCGCCGCCGACGTGGTGGCGGTGACGCTGCTCGGCAGCGACGAGCAAGCGGCGGCCGAGTGGGACTCGTGGCGCTCTCAGCGCACGGCGACCCAGGTGGCCACGGAGCTGGCGGCGGTCGCGACGGTCGGCGGGCCGGACGAACGGACCGCGGCGACCGCACTGTTGCACCGGCTGGGAGCCGAGGTCGACGACGTGTGGCGGACGTTGTTGGACAACCCGGTTCTACGCCCGTATGCCAAGCAGGTGTTGGGCGAGCGGCATGGCCAGCGACCCGATCTGATCTTGACCGACCACGATGTGGCGTGGCTGATTGCGGACACGTATTACGACGTCGATGTCGACGATCCTCCTGACGACATCGGCGACCTGCTCGCCTCCACGATGGGGCGGGGCGACGAAGGTGTGTTCGACGTGTTGTGGCAGCTCGACCACCCGGGTGCGTGGGAGGTGCTGTCGGTCTTCGGCCGCCATCACCCAGACAAGGTGGTGGCGAAAGCGGCGAGGAAGGCCGCGTTCAAGGTCGACAGTCGCCACTGACACGCGAAGGCGGGGCAAGGCGTGTCACGCCCCGCCCCGCCGTAGCGGTCCGACGCCTACTTGCCGATGTTTTCGATGACGGCTTCGGCGACGGCCTTCATGGTGGTGCGCCGGTCCATGGCGGTGCGCTGGATCCAGCGGAAGGCGTCGGGCTCGGTGAGTCCCTGATGGGTCATGAGCAGGCCCTTGGCGCGGTCGATGAGTTTGCGCGTTTCGAGCCGCTCGTTGAGCCCTGCGACCTCGGCCTCCAGCGCCTGGAGCTCGGAGAACCGGCTCACGGCGAGTTCGATGGCGGGCACGAGATCGCGCTTGGCGAAAGGCTTGACGAGGTAGGCCATCGTGCCGGCGTCGCGGGCGCGCTCGACCAGCTCGCGCTGGCTGAAAGCGGTGAGGATCACCACGGGCGCGATCCGGTCGCCGGTGATTTTCGCCGCCGCTTCGATGCCGTCGAGTTTCGGCATCTTGACGTCAAGGATGACGAGGTCGGGTTTCAGCTCGGAGGCGAGTTTGACAGCCTCTTCCCCGTCGCCGGCCTCGCCGATCACCTCGTAGCCTTCTTCACGCAGCATCTCGACGAGGTCGAGGCGGATCAGCGCCTCGTCTTCGGCGACAAGGACACGACGCTGCGGAGCGGGAGCGGCATCGTTGACCTCGGTAGCCGCTTCGGTCACCGGGCTCCTCCTGAGAACGATCGACGGGTTCTGTACGTGCGGCGGTCCGCCCTTCCGAGATTACCGCCAAACGCACTCGTCGTCGGGATGGCGTTCACCACGTGCTGTGACCGCCGTGTGCGTCCCGTGATACACGCACTTCACACCGGAGTTGCGGGGAAGCCAACCCCCCGCTACAGCCCTGAAAACGACGGGGAGTAAAGTACAGACTATGCCCCCGTAGCCCAATCGGCAGAGGCAGCGGACTCAAAATCCGTCCAGTGTGCGTTCGAGTCGCACCGGGGGCACTGACTCTGACCAGCCACGACAACTTGATACGAGATCAGCAGCGTTAGCTCTGTCCATGACAGTGTCCATGAGTACACTCTCGGTCATGGTCAGAGCTAACGCTGCGCGCTCGCGTGGCTCCATTCGGCAGCGCGGAGGATCGCTGCAGGTCCGCCTGTTCTCAGGCAGGGACCCAGTCACCGGCAAGGACATCTACCTGACGGCCTCAATCAAGGGCACCGACAAGGCCGCCCAGCGGAAGGCCAAGGACAAGCTTGCGGAGTTCCGTACCCAGGTCATCAACCAGCGGTCGGCGTCCACGAGCGTCACGCTCGGCTACGCCCTCGATGAGTGGTTACGCGTGACGGAGATCGAGGACAGCACGCGCAAGACCTATGTCGGCTACATCGAGCGCACCGTCAAACCCGCTCTCGGCGACGTACCGTTGAAGAAGATCGACGCGCGAACATTGGAGAGCTTCTACACCGAGTTGCGCCGCTGCCGCGCCCGCTGCAACGGCAAGCCTCGTGTCGAACGTCATAGCTCCACAGCCCAGGGGCACGACTGCAGCCAAGCCGGATGCAAGGCGCACAAGTGCCGCCCCATGGCCGCGTCCACCGTGCGCCAGGTGCACGCCATCCTCAGCGGCGCTCTGGGGGCTGCGGAGCGCTGGGACTGGATCGCCACCAATCCCGCCCGCATCGCCCGCCGCCCGAAGCATAAGCCACCAGAGCCGGACCCGCCGACGCCTGCCGAGGCTGCC
This sequence comes from Saccharomonospora sp., assembly GCF_027317685.1. Classification (NCBI taxonomy): domain Bacteria; kingdom Bacillati; phylum Actinomycetota; class Actinomycetes; order Pseudonocardiales; family Pseudonocardiaceae; genus Saccharomonospora; species Saccharomonospora sp. The sequence continues at coordinate 794 of NZ_DAHVQP010000017.1, read as the reverse complement.
CGACTGGTCGAGGAAGCCTTCCGCATGGACGACGACTGGGGCACCCTCGTCTGGCTCGCCATGACCACCGGCATGCGACGCGGCGAACTGGTCGGCCTGCGCTTCTCCCGCATCGACCTCGATACCGAAGTCATCGATCTTCGCCGCAACTGGGTCGGAGGCAAGGAGAAAGACACCAAGACCCATCAGAACCGCCGCATAGCCCTAGACACCGAGACCATCGGCCTGCTGAAGGAGCAGAGGCAGCGCGTCAAGGCTCGCGTCGAATCCCTGGGCGGCAAGTTCACCGACAACTTGTTCGTCTTCTCAGGCACCAAGACACCGGACCACTCCGAGCCGTACTCCCCCAACGCCATAACTCAGCGATACAAGGACATGGCGACGCGCCTAGGCATCGACACCCACCTACACGCTCTCCGCCATTACAGCGCCACAGAGCTTCTGTCGGCAGGCATAGACCTCAGAACAGTCGCGGGCCGACTAGGCCACGGCGGAGGCGGAGCGACCACCTTGCGCGTCTACGCAGCATGGGTCGCGGCCACAGATCGCAAAGCAGCGGAAATCCTCGCCTCACGAATGCCACGGCGCGCGTAGCTTGCTTGATCTCTACTGCCGCTCTACATGGTCCCCCAAGATTCAACGAACGATCTGCACGCGCCACGCCCGTTCAGCTGACACATGCGAGATGATCGATCCCATGCGCGGTCGGTGGCTTCGAGTACTGGTCTTGGTCGGGTTCCTCCTCGCGGTGACTAGCGTCGGCTTCCTACTTGAGACTCCGGACTGGCTCGCTG
>NZ_DAHVQP010000016.1:0-6130 GCF_027317685.1 Saccharomonospora sp. | reverse complement strand
GGATGCCTACCACGCGGTGTTCCACGACTTCGTGCGACGCATCGAGCCGGGCGGCACTTTGATCGTGTGTGCTGATGACGAGGCCGCTTCGGAGCTGGCCACCCGCGCTGAGGCGGACGGGGTGCGGGTGCTCCGCTACGGCCGTGCCGCGACCGGGGAGTCGGACGCCAGGGTGCTCGACTACAGCCCCGGCGAGGACGGCGGCACCGTGCGGATCATGCTCGGCGGTGAGCAGTTGCGGGTGAGGGTCGCCGTCCCGGGCGAGCACATGGCGTTCAACGCTGTGGCCGCGTTGCTGGCCGGTCTCGAACTCGGTGCCGACGCCGACAGCCTCATGGAGGGCCTGGCCGCGTTCGGTGGCGTGCGGAGGCGGTTCGAGTTCAAGGGCCGCGCGAAGGACGTGCGGGTCTACGACGACTACGCGCACCACCCCACGGAGGTGGAAGCGCAGCTGCGGGCTGTGCGGCAGGCCGCGGGCCGTGGCCGGGTCGTCGTGGTGTTCCAGCCACACCTGTATTCGCGGACCAAGGCGTTCGCTACCGAGTTCGCGGAGGCTCTGGGACTGGCCGACGAGGTCGTGGTCCTCGACGTCTACGGGGCGAGGGAGGAGCCCGAGCCCGGTGTCACCGGTGAGTTGGTGGCCTCTCGCATCAGTGGGGCGAACGCGCACTACCAGCCCGCGTTCGACCGCGCCGCCTCACTCGTGGCCGACCTGGTCGAGCCGGGGGACGTGGTGGTGACGATGGGGGCCGGTGATGTCACCCAGCTTGGCCCTGAGCTGCTCGCCGAGCTGGACCGCCGGGACAGGTGAGGGCACTTCTGTCGTGGCCACGACGAAGCAGCGCGCGTCCCGCCGCTTTCGGGCGGCGGTGACGTCCCCGGCGTCGTCACGTTCGATTTTTCGGGGCAAAAGCGCGAAATCGCGTCGACGTGGGGGCAGGTCGCGGCCGCGGCAGCAGGTGGTGCAGCGGCGGCGCATCGCTGTGCTGGGTGTGCTCACGGTGATCGCGCTGGGTTATCTGCTGTGGTTCACCCCGTTCCTCGGGGTGAGCACGGTCGAGGTGGTGGGTGTCCGCGAGGTCGAGGCCGATCGGGTGCGGTCGGTGGCGGATGTCCCGATCGACCATCCGATGGTGCGGGTGGACACCGACCGGGTCGCGGCGCGGGTGTCGGAGCTCCCCGGTGTGGCGGAGGCGGACGTGTCCCGCTCGTGGCCCTCGACCATCACGATCACTGTGACCGAACGTAGGGCCGTGGCCTACCACGAGAGCAGCGGGGGCGTCGAGCTCGTCGATTCGACCGGGGTGTTGTTCGAGCACCTCGATGCGCCGCCCGACGGATTGCCCAAGCTCGATCTGCTCGATCCCGGTCCCGCCCATGACGAGACCAGGGCCGTGACCGCCGTGCTCGCCGCGCTGCCCACCGAGTTGTTCGAGCAGGTGGTGTCGGCCACGGCCGTCACGCCGGGCAGCGTGGAGCTCGAGCTGACCGAGGAGCGCGTCGTGAGGTGGGGTGACGCGGAGCAGAACGAGTACAAGGCGAAGGTGCTGGACGTGTTGCTGACCAGGAAGGGCAGCGCCTACGACGTGTCGAGCCCGGAATTGCCCACCGTGTCGTGAGGCGAAGAAGATCGACGGGGCACGAAAGTTCCGTGCGCCGTTTCCGTGCGTCACCGAGCGTGCCGTCGGCTACGCCGTCGACTGACTGCAAGCTCCGACGCGAACGCGGCGGAAAGCTCATCGAAGGGATGAACCTCGTCCCGAGGTTCCGTTTTCGGGGTGGCCCGATAAGCCGGCGGTACGTACTGGCGCACAGGGTCGAGGAGACCGGAAGACACGCCGGTCACCTGGACATTCTCACCGAGCTGGTCGATAGTCGGACGGACGAGTAACCGGAGGTGGGTGCGCTGGTGTCACCGCGTTCGGGGCAGGGTGTGGCGAAAGACGTTTGCGACACGCCGTGTGCCTGCTGGATTCCGCGCTGCGGTGTGCCTACGGTCCGTCAGCAACGTTGGAAGTTGACATAACTTTGAACCTCTACTTCAGGTTCAGAGTTGGGCGGAGAATCCAGCACCGGTCGACGATCCAGCGCCGACGCACGACAGCACCACCACGATCAGGAAGGCAACCGATGACGCCCCCGCACAATTACCTCGCGGTGATCAAGGTCGTCGGAATCGGCGGCGGCGGCGTGAACGCCGTGAACCGCATGATCGAGGTCGGCCTGAAGGGTGTGGAGTTCATCGCGGTGAACACCGACGCCCAGGCTCTGCTGATGTCCGATGCGGACGTCAAGCTGGACATCGGCCGCGAGCTCACACGTGGCCTCGGTGCGGGCGCGTCCCCCGAGGTCGGACAGAAGGCCGCCGAGGACCATCGCGAGGAGATCGAAGAGGTACTCAAGGGTGCCGACATGGTCTTCGTCACCGCGGGCGAGGGAGGTGGCACAGGTACCGGTGGCGCTCCCGTGGTCGCGCAGATCGCGCGCAAGCTCGGGGCTTTGACCATAGGAGTTGTCACGCGGCCGTTCTCGTTCGAGGGCAAGCGCCGCGCCCGGCAGGCCGAGGACGGTATCCAGGCACTGCGCAACGAGTGCGACACCCTGATCGTCATCCCCAACGACCGGCTGCTGCAGCTCGGCGACATCGGCGTGTCCCTCATGGACGCGTTCCGTTCGGCCGACGAGGTTCTGCTGTCCGGTGTGCAGGGCATCACCGACCTCATCACCACACCCGGCCTCATCAACCTCGACTTCGCCGACGTCAAGAGCGTGATGTCCGGAGCGGGCAGCGCGCTCATGGGAATAGGGTCGGCGCGAGGGGAGGGTCGTGCGGTCCAAGCAGCGGAGAAGGCAATAAATTCACCGTTGCTCGAAGCCTCGATGGACGGTGCCCACGGTGCGTTGTTGTCCATCGCCGGTGGTTCGGACCTTGGGTTGTTCGAGATCAACGAGGCCGCTTCGTTGGTCCAGGAGTCCGCGCACCCCGAAGCGAACATCATCTTCGGTACGATCATCGACGACTCGCTCGGCGATGAAGTCCGTGTCACGGTCATCGCGGCGGGCTTCGACGCGGGCGCGCCGACTCACAAGAAGCTCGACCCCGGGACGTTCAGTACGCGTGGCACCGGAAACGGTGACTCCGCGCAGAGCGGTAGCGGAACCGCGACCTCCGGTTCCTCGGCGAGCGGGCAGCGTGATTCCGGCGCTCGGGCCTCCCAGGGGGACGCCGACAATCCCACGCCACCCGTGGTGCGACGGCAGCCGTCCACGGGGCGGGCGAGCCAGTCCGGCTCGTTGCCGCCGTCCCACGGCGCCTCCCGTGGGTACCCGTCGTCGACGCCGTCGCCGACGACACACCGGATGCACGGCAGCCTGCCCAGTCGCGCGTTCCCGGTGAACGACGACCCTTCCGACGATGACGACGACGTGGACGTGCCACCCTTCATGCGCCGCTGAGTTCCTGTCGGGCGGGACTAAGCTCGCGGACACCGGTATCGATTTCAGGTGTCGAAGGAGTTGACCGTTGTGCGCATTCGGCGGGTGGTGACCACCAGGGCAGGAGGGCGGTCGAAGCCACCGTTCGACTCGTTCAACCTGGGCGATCACGTGGGTGACGATCCGGAGGCCGTGGAAGCCAACCGTCGCAGGCTGGCCCGTGAACTCGGTTTGTCCAAGGACCGCCTGATGTGGATGGAACAGGTCCATGGCCGCACCGTCACGATCGTCGACGGCACCGAGACCGGCCCGGCCGAAGCCACGGACGCTCTCGTCACCGACAGGCCCGGCGTGGCGCTCGTAGCGCTGGTCGCGGATTGTGTCCCGGTGCTGCTCGGAGACCTGGAGGCCGGTGTGGTGGCCGCCGTCCACGCGGGCAGGGTAGGGGCTCGCGTGGGTGTCGTTCCGGCGGCCTTGGAGGCCATGTGCTCGATCGGCGCGCGTCCCGATCGTGTCGAGGTGCTGTTGGGACCGGCGATCTGTGGCGAATGCTACGAGGTCCCGAAGTCGATGGCCGATGACGTGGAGGCGCATCTGCCCGGCAGTGCCTGCCGGAGCAGGAAGGGAAGTCCCGCTCTCGACCTGAGGGCGGGACTGTGGCGACAGCTGGCGGATCTCGGAGTGGGTCGGATCGGGGTCGATCCTCGGTGCACGATGGAGGACGAGACCTTGTTCAGTCACCGCAGGAATGCTCCGACGGGAAGGATTGCGGCGGTCACGTGGATGGAACAGTGAACACTCGGCGCGCGGAGGAACTGGCCGCGGCGCTGAAGGAGATCACCGACCGTATCGAGCGGGCGTGTCAGCGAGTCGGTCGTTCGTCGGACGAGGTTCGGCTCATCGCTGTGACGAAGACTTTCCCCGCGGCCGACGCCGCCGCTCTGTTGGATCTCGGGGTGCGCAACCTCGGCGAGAACCGCGATCAGGAAGCGGCGGCCAAGGTGCGTGAAGTGGAAGAGCTTCGGCCGGACACCGATGTGCGTTGGCACATGGTCGGCCGGTTGCAGCGCAACAAAGCCAGGCCGGTGGCGCGATGGGCCGCGGAGGTGCAGTCGGTGGACTCCCTCCGACTGGCCGACGCGCTCACCAAAGCGGTGCGGGCGGCACTGGATGCCGGTGAGCGGGATCGGCCGCTCGACGTGCTCGTCCAGGCCAGCCTTGACGACGATCCGTCGCGCGGCGGCTGCCCTGTTGATGATCTTAGTGAACTCGCCGACGCGATAGCTCAGAGGAGTGATTATCTCCACTTGCGTGGCGTGATGGCCGTCGCTCCGCTCGGAGCCGATCCCGAACCGGCCTTCGAACGGCTGGCGTCCGCTGCCGAGAGGTTGCGGAGGGACCATCCCGAAGCGACCGAGATCTCGGCGGGCATGAGCGGAGATCTGGACCAGGCGATCGCATACGGCTCGACATGTGTGCGTGTCGGAACCGCGTTGCTCGGCGGTCGCGGTTTAGCCTCGCCCTAGCAAGGTCCACCCACAGCGGCGTCAGACTGTTCGGCCGAGTCGTTGGGCCGTAACACGTGACCGCGGAGGGCGAGGGAGAGGCATGAGCGCGCTGCAGAAGCTGAAGGCCTACTTCGGGATGGTCCCTGCCGAAGACGAGTACGACTTCGACGAGGACTACCGGCGCGACTATCAGGGCGGCGACTACGGCTCCTACGACGAGCCCGCGTACAAGGAGACGCAATCACGCAGGTCACGCCCTCGCTACCGCGTCATGGACGAGTTCGAAGAGGCTGAGAGCGTCTCTGCCCGTTCCCGGCGTTCCTCGCGCGGTGAGCCCGCCGTGCACGGGTCTTTGGCCATGGACCGGCAGCCTGAGCCCGTTGCGAGGGTGCGTCAGTTGGGGCAACAGAACCCGGCCCCGGAAACGAGCGGTTCGGTGGCGCGTGACCCGTTGAGCCGCATCATCACGCTGCACCCGACCAGCTATGCGGAAGCGCGGGAGATCGGTGAGGCGTACCGTGACGGGGCGCCTGTCATCATGAATCTGACGGAGATGGAGAACGCCGACGCCAAGCGTCTGGTGGATTTCGCGGCAGGCCTGGCTTTCGCTCTGCGTGGTTCGATGGACAAAGTCACGAACAAAGTGTTTTTGCTCTCACCCCCGGATGTCGACGTGACGGCGGAGGACCGCAGGCGAATCGCCGAGGGTGGGTTGTTCCTCCGCCACTGAGCCTGCGGGGAAGGTGTGGCAGAGTGGTGCCGTGGTCGCTGTCCGCATGATTCTGTATTGGCTGCTGTTCGCCTTCTGGTTGCTGCTCACAGCGCGTATCGTGGTGGAGCTCGTGCGCGCCTTCGCGCGTGACTGGCGTCCCTCCGGAGGGGTTGCGGTAACGCTCGAGACCATCTACACAGTGACCGACCCACCGGTTCGACTCGTGCGACGGATCATTCCGATCGTGCGGATCGGCGGCGTGGGGCTGGACCTATCGATTATGGTTCTGCTGTTGGTTGTGTTCATAGGAATGCAACTGGCGCTTCCCGGGTAACGGGGAACCCGGGTGGACCGGCAGGCCATGGAGTGCGTGAGGTGATCTGATGTCGTTGACTCCTGCTGACGTGCATAACGTCGCGTTCAGCAAGCCTCCGATCGGCAAGCGGGGCTACAACGAGGACGAGGTGGACGCGTT
>NZ_DAHVQP010000088.1:0-7128 GCF_027317685.1 Saccharomonospora sp. | reverse complement strand
GATTCGAGGAGATCGGCCGCGTACTTCGTCAACCTCTCGCCGAGGAGCGCTACCGCCGCGGTCACCTGCTCCTGCGGGCACGCTGACACCCGGTGGCCGCCTGGACAGGACCGGACCGAACGGTGCCTAGAACTCGTACACCGTCGCCTGGGTCACGAGTTCCGTCGGTCCGTCGAACGCCGCCCTGGCCTCGGCGAGGATCGCATCGCCGTCCGACCACGGTGGGATGTGCGTGAGCAGCAACCGTCCCACCCTCGCCCGCGCGGCGAGCTCGCCGGCCTGCGCGCCCGACAGGTGCAGGTCGGCGGGCCGGTCGGGCCCACTGGTCCAGCTCGCCTCGCACAGCAACACGTCGACGCCGTCGGCGAGCTCGTCGAGCGCGGCACACGGCCCCGTGTCACCGGTGTAGGCGAAGCTGGCGTCGCCGTACGTGACCCGCACCCCGAACGACTCGGTGGGGTGGTTGACCGGTACCGGGGTGACCGTGAACGGGCCGATGCGCCTCGGCTCGGGACTCAGCGCGTGGAAGTCGAACACGTCCGACAGGTCGGTTTCCCGACGCTCCGCCTCGTGCGGGGCGTAGGCGTTGGCCAGCCGCGTCGGCGCCTCGGCGGGCGCGTGGACGGGCAGCCTGTGCCGACGCGGATCGTAGGGCGGGTTCGGGTGGTAGCGACGTAGCACGGTGAGCGCGCTGACATCGGCACAATGGTCCGGGTGGAGGTGTGACAGGACCAGCGCGTTCAGATCGAACGGGTCGCACACCGTCTGCAGGCGCGCCAACGTGCCGTTACCGAGGTCCAAACCGAGCCGGAACCCGTCGGCCTCCAGCAGGTAGCCGGACGCGGCCTGGTCGGGGCCGGGGATACTGCCACAACAGCCGAGGATGGTCAGTCGCACGATCAACACCTTGCCACGACCGGCCGCGCGGTGCCCTCCTCACGTGGCGGCGAGCACTGTGCCGAGTCCCATGAACCGGCGCGCCAGTTTGGTGAACGGCTCCGCCGGCCCGGTGGCGATGAACTCGTGCTCCGGCGGTTCGTCCCGCTCGGCCAGCAGGTTCAGTTCGGTGAGCACGCGGACGACGTCCTTGGCGGTCTCCTCGGCACTGGACACCAATGTCACGTCCGACCCCATGACGGTCTGGAGGACACCCGTCAACAACGGGTAGTGCGTGCAGCCGAGGATCAAGGTGTCGACACCGTCGCGGGCCAGCGGGTCCAGGTAGCCCTGGGCGAGCCCGAGGACCTGTCGGCCCGAGGTGACACCCCGTTCGACGAACTCGACGAACCGCGGGCAGGCCACGCTGCTGAGCCGGACACCGGTGGCGGCCAGCGCGTCGTCGTAGGCACGGGAACGCACCGTGCCTTCGGTGCCGATGACTCCCACGCAACCGTTGCGGGTCGTCGCCACAGCCCGCCGTGCCGCCGGAAGCACCACCTCGAACACGGGGATGTCGTAACGTTCCCTGGCGTCGCGCAGACACGCGGCGGACGCGGTGTTACAGGCGATGACGAGGGCCTTCACCCCGTCGGCGACGAGACCGTCCAGAGCTCGCAGCGCCAGCTCCCGCACCCGGGCGATGGGCAACGGACCGTAAGGCGCGTGCTGGGTGTCCCCCACGTAACGGAGACGTTCAGCGGGGAGTTGGTCGGCTATGGCACGCGCGACCGTCAACCCACCTACGCCGGAGTCGAAGATTCCGATCGGAGCGAGTTTGGAGCTGGCCGTGGTCACGCCCCCGAGATTACCCGGCGGTCACGACGACGCCGCCGGCCTCGACCGGTCCGCCCTCGCCACGAGCCATGCCGCGAGAACCCCGCCCAGCGCACCGAACAGGTGCCCCTGCCACGACGCACCGGGCGTACCGGGGAATACGCCCCACAACATGCCGCCCCACAGTGCGAGCAGCACGAAGGCCACCGCGAGTTGGGCGATGCCGCGCGAGAACACGCCACGAACGAGCAGGAACGCCAACCAGCCGAAGGCGAGCCCCGACGCGCCCACGGTGACGGTGTGATCGGGCGCGGTCAGCCACACTCCCAGACCACCGACCAGCCAGATCGTGGCCGTCACCACCACCCACTGTCCGATGCCACCGGCCATCGCCAGAAAAGCGAACACCACGACCGGGCCCGTGTTGGCGAGCAGGTGTTGCCAGTCCGCGTGCAGCAGCGGCGCCCACACCACGCCGTCGAGGCCGTCGAACGACCGCGCCACGATGCCGTAGCCGTCGAGGTTCAGCGGCAGGAGCACGTCGATGAACTCGACGATGTACAGCAGGGCGACGAAGGAGACCGCCAGCACAGCCGACGCCAGCGGCCTACGCGGGATCACCCTTTTGGCGGGGTCGCGTCGCGCACGTGGTGCCGGCGAGGAAGTGCCCGAGAAGTCCACGCTATGCAGGCTAACTCAACGAATCGCTCGCCACCTCGGGTGAAAACCCTGGAAGACCTGCGGTGACGACCGCAATCACGACGGGCTTTCGGCAGTCACGCCCACAACTGGCCGTCGAGCCGTTCGGCCGCCTCGTCGAGCGAACCGCTGTAGGCACCGGTGGACAGGTATTTCCAGCCGGCGTCGGCCACCACGAACGCGATGTCGGCCGTGCCGCCCTTCTTCAACACCTTGTTGGCCACTCCCAACGCCGCGTGCAACGCAGCGCCGGTGGAGATACCCGCGAAAATGCCCTCGTGCTCCAGTAGTTGCCGGGTCCGGCGCAGCGCGTCGTAGGCGCCCACGGAGTAACGGCCGCTGAGCACGTCGGGATCGTAGAGTTCGGGAATGAACCCCTCGTCGAGATTGCGCAAGCCGTACACCAGCTCGCCGTAACGTGGCTCGGCGGCGATGACCTGCACGTCCGGTTTGTGCTCACGCAGGTATCGACCGGCGCCCACCAACGTGCCCGTGGTGCCGAGCCCACCGACGAAGTGCGTCAACGTCGGCAGATCCTTCAACAGCTCCGGACCCGTGCTCCGGTAGTGCGCCTCGGCGTTCGCGGGGTTCCCGTACTGGTACAGCATGACCCAGTCCGGGTTGGCCTTCGCCAGTTCCTTCGCGCGCCGCACCGCCTCGTTGGAACCCCCCGCCGCCGGCGAGTACACGATCCGCGCGCCGTACGCCTGCAGCAGCTGTCTGCGCTCCTCCGACGTGTTCTCCGGCATCACGCAGACCATGCCGTACCCCTTGAGCTTGGCGGCCATCGCCAGTGAGATACCGGTGTTGCCGGACGTCGGCTCCAGGATCGTGTCCCCCGGCTTGAGGACGCCTTCCTTCTCGGCCGCCTCGATCATCGCCAGCGCCGGGCGGTCCTTGATCGAACCGGTGGGATTGCGGTCCTCGAGCTTCGCCCACAGGCGCACATCGTCGGACGGCGACAAACGCGGCAACCCCACCAGTGGGGTGTCGCCGAGGGCGTCGAGAAGAGACTCGTAGCGGGCCATCGAGAACCGGCCTAGCGTGCGCCGCCGGCGACGGCAGGCAGGATGGTCACGGTGTCACCGTCGGAGACCTCGGCGTCGAGCCCGCCGGAGAAACGCACGTCCTCGTCGTTGACGTAGACGTTCACGAAACGGTGCAGCTTGTCGTCCTTGACCAGGCGTTCCTTCAAGCCGCCGTGCTTGGCGTCGAGGTCGTCGATCACCTCGCCCACGGTCTTGCCGGACGCCTCCACCGACTTCTGCCCATTGGTGTACGTACGCAGGATGGTGGGGACGGAGACGGTCACGGACATGAATTACCTCCACTCGGAACTGACGGCAGAACAGACGTTCTTGGACAGCGGCGCTTCCCCCGCCCGGTCAGCGCACGTCGGGGATGTCGTCGCTACCAGTGTTGGCGAACATGTACGACTCGACGACTTCCACGGGTTCCTCGGTGACCTCACCGTCGACGATGCGGAACGACCGGAACTCGTACGTCTCCGGATCGCGAGTCGACACCAGTACGTAGTGAGCGAACGGCTCCTGGGCGAGCTTGATATCCGTCCGCGACGGATACGCCTCGGTCGCGGTGTGCGAGTGGTAGATCACCACGGGCTTCTCACCGCGAGCGTCCATTTCCCGGTACAGCCGGAGCAGGTCGCCCGAGTCGAACTCATAGAACGTGGGCGAGCGTGCCGCGTTCACCATCGGAATGAACCGCTCGGGCCGGTCTGTGCCGTCGTCGGGCCCCGCGATCACACCGCACGCCTCGTCCGGATGGTCCCGGCGCGCGTGCTCGACGATCGCGTCCACGAGGTCACGGCGGATCTGCAGCACGTCACCCATTCTACGGTTCCGCAAGGGGATATCCACATCGTGAGACGCGCAGGTCACGCTGTGAAGGCCGACTCATCCCCCGGCTGCTCGGGCTCGGTGGGTTCGGTGGGCGCGGTGAGCTCGGTGAGCGCGGCCTCCGCCAACGCGGTCTGGCACGTGACCAACCAGGTGAGCTCCCGCCCACCACGCCGCAGAGGGACCGTGGGCCAATCCACCAGCGCGTTCCAGCGGGGCCGGGACAGATACGGCGCCTGAGCATGACCGAGAGCACAGAAGACGTCGGGCACCGCGTCCTCGGGAACCGTCACCATCACCGGGTCGTCTCCCGCGTCGTGAGCGTGGCCGACGAGCAGGACCGTCCGCCGCACCGCGTCGAGCACACGGCGCCGCATGAGGTCACCGTGGCGGGCACGGAACTCCTCACTGGCCTCGCGGTCGAAATAGGCGTCGGGAAACAACCTCCGGTTAGGCAACGGACGGGGACGCCGCGCGAACGGCCTCCTACGCTGCCCGATGAGCGCGCATTCGACGCCGTCGAGAACGGTGATCAGGCCCTCGGCCACCGTGCGTGACACGGCCAGGCGCACGGCCTGCCCGGCGCGCCAGGCGCGGACGTAGTCCCCCATCTTCCGTACTCCTCGTCGTGCAGGGTCGTGCAGGCCGTCGTCCCACCCATTCGTCGTCGCATTCGTCGTCGTGGCCGGCTTCAACCGGCGTCGTCCGACTCCGCGCTCACGGTGGCGCGCACACCGAGCAACTGGATCTCCGCCACGATCCGCTCGGCATCCTCGCGGGTGGGGAAGGAGAGCACCCGGGCCGTCCCGTGGCGCTGCGCCTCGTCGGCCAGGGCGACTCCCGTCTCCTTGTCCAGGGCACACACGTGCCGTAACACGAAAGCCACCCCGGGGTAACGGTTCACGTCATCGTGGTGGAGATCGACGTGCCACCTTCTGCGCGCGGGGTGTTCCCGCGTGGTCTGTTCAGTCACGGACAGCGACCTCCGGCCACACGTCGGCGTAGGCGGGCAGGCCTGGAACTCCCGTCGCGGACAACACGCCGCGCACCATCGCGCGGGCGAACACCCGTGCCGCCGCGGCACACAGGCGGTCGAGCGCCGCCGCGACGCCCGCTTCCCCGACCGGCCCTTCCGCCCTCGGCAACTCCTTCTCTCCCGTGGCGAGAGCGAACACGGTGTCACCGTCGAACATCGTGTGCGAGGGCCGCACAGCCCACGCGATACCGTCCTGCGCGGCCACGGCCACTCGCCGACACTGCGCCTTCGACAGCGCGGCGTCGACGGCCACCGCGCCGATCGTCGTGTTCAACCGTTTGTCCGTCCCAGTGGAGCCCGTCCCCGCCGAAGCGAACTCACCCGCTCGCCCGGGCCAACGCATGACCCCGAACTCGCCTTCGTGCTCGTACTCGGCGGCGTACGGCTCACCGGTGTCGAGGCGCACGGCCTCGCCCGCCGCGTTCACCACGGCCAGAGCACCCACCACGAAACCGTCGACGAGCTCACTGGCGGTGCCGACCCCGCCCTTCAACGAACCGGCCTGCGCACCCGTGCCCGCGCCCACCGTGCCCTGGGCGACGGGACCGTCGGTGGCCGCCTCGCACGCGGCGTACCCGAACGTGGCATCCGGCCGGTTGCCCCATTCACTGCGGGGCAGATCGAAGATGACGGCCGCGGGCACGATCGGCACCACCTGCGACGGCTCCGGCCCCACGGGCAGCCCGCGGTGCCGTTCGTCCAGCCACCGCATCACCCCGTCGGCGGCCGCGAGACCGAACGCGCTCCCGCCCGCCAGGCACACGGCATCCACCGTGTTCACCAGGTTCTCGGGCACCAACAGGTCCGTCTCGCGCGTACCCGGGGCCCCGCCGCGCTGGTCCACCGCGCCCACGGTGCCCTGAGGCGGCAGCACCACCGTGGCTCCGCACAGCCAGCCGTCGTCCGTGCGTTCGTGCTGGCCCACCCGGATGCCTGGCACGTCCGTAATCGCGTTGTGCCTGCCTGCCGTCACCAGCACCCCCGATTCACTCGGCGAGAGTCTGTACGAGGGTGTCCTGCACCCAGGTCAACCAGTGGTACACGCCCAGGTGCGAGGCACGCGGATCGTCCGCGGGAAGCTCGTCGGGCATGTCCTCGGTGACGTCCAACGCCGTGCCCAACGCGAGCCGCACATCGTTCAGCGCCGACAACCAGGCGTCGGCCTGCTCGAACGTCAGCCGCACCTCGCCGCCGCCCGGGGGGAGCGTCTGCAACACCACCGCGGCCACGCCGATCTTCGCGTCCAGCACCTCCGGCTCGTGCAGCGAGCGCAGCGCGGCGGCCGAATCCAGGTCCTCCTTGGACGGCGTGTCCGGATCGAGTTTGTGGAAGTCCGGCAGCAACCGTCCCAGCACCGGATCGTCCGGCCCCTCCGAGGGGCCTGTACGGATGCCCGTCAACTCGGCGAGCTCGTCCTGGGGAGCCTCGTCCGCGCGCGCCTTCAACATGTCCTCGACCTGGCTCACCAGGCCACGCAGCACGGCCGCTTCCTGCTGCTCGAATCCGCCGATCACCTTGCCGCCCTTGCGGCGCCATTCCCTCACGGCTGTTCCATCGTTGCCCACAGGCCCGCCGCGTGGAGCTTCGCGACGTCGCCTTCCACCTTCTCCTTCGTCCCGGACGACACGACGGCCCTCCCCTTGTGATGGACGTCGAGCATCAGCTTCGTGGCATGTTCCCTGCTGTATCCGAAGATCTTCTGGAACACGTACGTCACGTAGGACATGAGGTTGACCGGGTCGTTCCACACAATCGTCTGCCACGGTCGGTCCTCGGAGCCCACATCGGCACCGAGTGCTTCTTCGGCCTCGACGGGTGTGG